>JANORY010001337.1:0-7210 GCA_031415535.1 Burkholderiales bacterium
GCAAAACTTGCCGCCAGCGGCTGCGCGCCGCCCATGCCACCGAGCCCGGCGGTAAGTATCCAGCGACCCGCCAGATCGCCGCCGAAGTGCTGTCGAGCGGCCTCGACGAAGGTCTCGTAGGTGCCCTGCACGATGCCCTGCGAACCGATATAGATCCAGGAGCCGGCGGTCATCTGGCCGTACATCATCAGGCCGGCGCGATCAAGCTCGTGGAAATGCTCCCAGGTGGCCCACTTGGGCACCAGGTTCGAATTGGCCAGCAGCACGCGCGGTGCGCCTTCGTGGGTGCGAAACACGCCAACCGGCTTGCCCGACTGCACCAGCAGGGTTTCGTCGGGTTTGAGCCGGCGCAGGCTCTCCAGGATGGCGTCGAAACAGGGCCAGTTGCGCGCTGCCTTGCCAATGCCGCCATAGACCACCAGTTCGTCTGGATTCTCGGCAACCTCTGGATCGAGATTGTTTTGCAGCATTCGATAGGCCGCCTCAATCAACCAATTCTTGCAACTGATTTGTGTGCCACGCGGCGCCGCAACCGGCCGGGCCGTTGCTTTGATCTGAGATGTATTACCCTGGGGTGCCGGCCCCTGTGTTGCTGCGTCCTGCGCTGCTGCGCCCTGCGGGTTCTGATTCGATTGTTCATGCTGCTTCTGGATCGCAGAAAGATCGTTCATAGTGTTCACCCCGGTTGAATACCTCCAATGTACTTGTCTAGACAAGTTTTGGCAAGTACACTTCGAGCATGCCGACTACCTCCGCCGTTATCGCCCGTCGCCCGGCCACTAAACCGCTGCCGTACAGCCGGATCAAACAGTTTCTGAAGCAAGGCCTGCAGCGTGGCCGTTGGCTGCCAGGCGCGTTGATGCCGTCCGAAGCAGAATTGGTGTCGCATTTTGGCGTTAGCCGAATGACCGTCGGCCGGGCGATTCGCGAACTGCAGTCGGAGGGTTTAGTGAATCGCGTCCAGGGCTCGGGAACCTATGCAGCTACCTTGCACAAGGTGTCGGCTACCTTGCAGATACAGGATCTTCAGGAAGAAATTGCCGCGCGCGGTGGAACCTACGGCGCACAGGTGCATCTGGCTCGCGAAGAACCGGTATCGGCATGGCTGGCAACGAAGATTGGATTACCACTGAGGTCGCGTATCTTCCACACCCAGATTGTGCACTTTGAAAATTCGGTTGCGCTGCAGTTTGAGGACCGCTTTGTCAACCCATTGGCTGCACCCGACTATTTGACCATTGATTTCAGGTTGACCTCGCCGACTCATTACCTGCTGGCGGTTGCGCCGCTGTGGGAAGCCCAGTACTCAATCGAGGCGCGCACGCCAACCGAACTGGAAGCGCGATTACTGGCGATTGAACCGACTGAATCCTGTCTGGTATTGTCTCGAAGAACGGCCAATCGCCACGTGCCGATTACCTTTGCCCAGTTGGTCCATGCCGGTTCGCGCTATCAGATCGAAGGACAATACAAACCTTGAGTACGCCGCAGCAGATCCGTTTATCCGACCAACTGCTCCTGAATTGGCGCAATGGCGGCGGCTCAATGCGCCACCTTTGGGTCTGGCCGCGCGCCAACCACCGAGACGACCACTCCGATGAGCACCGAAACAACAACCAGAACAGCGACTGGGACGCCGCCTGGCAATGCCGCATCAGCGTAGCAAACATTGACCGGAGCGGGCCGTTCTCGTCGTTCCCAGGCGTGGCGCGCTGGTTCACGCTGATCGAAGGCCAAGGTGTAGCGCTTGAATTTAAAGACCGAACGGTGGTACTGCAGGTTGGCGATGCTCCGTGTTTTTTCGAGGGCGCAGAAGCGCCGCACTGCCGGCTGCTCAGCGGGCCTTGCCGGGCGCTTAATTTGATGACCCAGTCGCCACAAACCCACGCCCCATTGGCTTCGTCGGGAATGCTGCGGTTGCTCGATACCGGCCAGTCCTGGTCGGCCGGACTTGCAAACCAGGCTGGTCTGGTCAGTCAGGCCGGTCTGTTCACCACGGTGGCGGGCCACCTGCACCGTGACGGGCACAGCGTTATCGAAGTCGCTGCCGAAACCCTGGTCTGGTCGCCGATCGCCGATCCGGGCGTGTGGCGTTTTTCAACGTTGGCGAGGGCTACTCGACCCAGCAACTGGGTGCTCGCCTTTGCCGGAGGCGCACTGTGAAATCGCTGTGGCGCCATGCACATCTGGTCCGGCTGCATGAGTCACGGGGCTGGGGATTGAGCCCGGCGTCCAGCCTGCTTTGCGAAGACGGCCGAATCATCTGGATCGGATCGGATGCCGATTTACCCACCGGATTACAGGTTGATATTGAACAATCGCTGCACGGCGCACTGCTGACGCCAGGGTTGATCGATTGCCACACCCACCTCGTCTACGGCGGACACCGCGCCGACGAGTTCGAGCAACGACTGAATGGCGTCAGCTATGAAGCGATCGCACGGGCCGGCGGCGGTATCCGATCGACCGTGCTGGCGACGCGCGCCAGCAGCGATCAGCAACTGTTCGACAGTGCGCTCAAGCGCGCGACCTGTCTGATGAACGAAGGCGTAACCACGCTTGAAGTGAAATCAGGCTACGGTTTGAGCCAGCACGACGAAGCGCGCTGCCTGGCGGTGGCTCGACGTATCGGTGAGACGTTACCCTTGAGCGTCAAGACCACCTATCTGGCGGCACATGCACTGCCGCCTGAATATACCGATTCACCGGATCAGTATATTGATGCAGTATGCGCCTGGCTGCCATTGCTGCATGCCCAAGGTCTGGTCGATGCGGTAGATGCCTTTTGCGAGAACATCGCCTTCAGCAGGGCGCAAACCCGCCGCGTATTCGAGGCGGCGCAAGCGCTGGGCTTGCCGGTCAAATTACATGCCGAGCAACTGAGCGATCAGCAAGGTGCCAGTCTGGCGGCCGAGTTCGGTGCCTTATCCTGCGATCATCTCGAACACTTGAGTGACCAGGGCATTGCTGCTATGGCAAAGGCCGGATGTGTTGCAGTGTTGTTGCCCGGTGCCTTTTACTTCTTGCGTGAAACCCGGGTTCCGCCGATTGATGCCTTGCGTGCCGCCGGCGTGCCGATGGCGTTGGCCTCCGACCACAATCCGGGCTCGTCGCCCGGTTTGTCGCTGCAATTGATGCTCAATATGGCTTGCACCCTGTTTCGAATGACCCCGGAAGAAACACTGCGCGGTGTAACGGTCAATGCTGCCCGTGCGCTCGGCTTGCAGGATCGCGGAGTTCTGGCCGCCGGCCGGCGCGCCGACTTCGCGGTCTGGGACGTTGACCATCCCAATCAGCTTGCCTACGGGTTCGGCCGGAACGCCTGTCGGCAAGTCATCATCGGCGGTTCGCGCGTTCCATGAGCAGCAACAGCTTTACGCTTGAACCCGGCAATTCGCCATTATTGGTCAGTGTGCCGCACGCCGGCCGCGAGTTGCCGGGCTGGCTGCGGCCGCGACTGGTGGCTCGCGCGGCCGCGCTGGAAGATACCGATTGGCACCTTGAGACACTGTATCGTTTTGTGCTCGACGAAGGCGCTGGCTTGATCGCGCCCCGTTACTCGCGTTTTGTCATCGATCTGAATCGCCCGCCGGACAACCAGCCGATGTACGCTGGCGCCAACAATACCGAGCTTTGTCCGACGCGATTTTTCACTGGTGACCCGATCTATCTGCCCGGTGAAGCGCCCGCAGCACCAGAAATCCAGACACGACTGGACGAATACTGGCGGCCTTATCATCAGGCGCTCAGCACCGAGCTGGCACGCATCAAGGCGATTCACGGTTATGCAATCCTGTTTGATGGCCACAGCATCAAATCACAATTGCCTTGGTTATTTGACGGTCAATTGCCTGATCTAAATTTAGGAACCGCTGCCGGCAAGAGCTGCGCATCCGGCTTGCGGCACAGTCTCGAACAATGTCTGAACGAACAAAAACATTATTCGATTGCGATCGATCAACGATTTAAAGGCGGGTTCATCACACGCTCGTTAGGTCAACCGGCCCTGGGCATTCATGCGGTACAGCTTGAGATGTGCTGGCGCTGTTATATGAGCGAGTCCGCGCCCTTCCAACTTGATGCGAGTCGTACTCGACTGCTGCAACCGGTACTCGCCAGCCTGGTCAAGACCCTGCATGACTGGAGACCTGATCCAGCAACGTCTCTGAGCGCGCAGCTTCCATGAGCAGTGCCGGTTCGTCACTGCTTTGGGCACCGCGCGCCTGGATCAACGGGCGATGGCAGCGCAATGTGCTGCTGGAGATTGATGCAAGCGGTTCTTGGTCGTCGATTCGTCCGGACGTCACTGCCCCGCCGCCAGCGGCCGAGCGCCTTTCCGGAATAATGCTGCCGGGATTGGTCAATGCCCACAGTCACGCGTTTCAGCGCGCCTTTGCCGGTATGGCCGAACGCCGTGAATCGGAACAGGACGACTTCTGGAGCTGGCGCACACTGATGTACCAGGTCGCGCAGAAAATCACGCCAGCTCAGTTGCAAGCGATTGCCGCGCAACTTTATCTTGAGCTGTTGCGCGGCGGCTATACCCAGGTCTGCGAGTTTCACTACCTGCTCAACGATCAGCAAGGCAAGCCGTACGGCGACGACAACACCATGGCCTGGGCACTGGCCGACGCCGCCCTGCAAGCCGGCATTGGACTGACGGTGTTACCGGTTTTGTATCAACGCGCCGGTTTTGAACGAGCCGAGTTGCAGGCCGAACAAAGGCGGTTTGCCAGTGATCCCGACCGCGTGGTTCAGATGGCGCTGGCACTGCAAGGTGCCGGCCGAACCCAGCTCAATGCCGGTCTGGCAATTCATTCACTGCGCGCCGTCGACACCGATTCGATTCGGCACCTCTTGACACGCGCCGGGGACCGTGACTGGCCGATCCATATTCACATCGCCGAACAAATCGCCGAAGTGCAGGATTGTCTGAAGGCGACCGGTCAGCGTCCGATCGAATTGCTGGACACAACGGTAGCGCTCGATGCGCGCTGGCAACTGATCCATGCAACCCATGCCGACCCCGCTGAGATCGAAGCGATCGCCAAGAGTGGTGCCGGAGTTGTCTTGTGTCCCAGCACCGAAGCCAATCTGGGTGATGGATTGCCCGATCTGCTGGGCTGGTTGAATCGGCAGGTTGCGTTTAGTCTTGGCTCCGACAGTCAGGTCGGTCGTAACGCCATCGAGGAGTTGCGTCTGCTCGAGTATGGACAACGACTGACAAGGCGACAACGCAACATTGCTGCCTGGCCCGAACGCGGTGTGCCGGCGACGGCGCAGCGCCTGTTCGAAGGCGCGCTGGCCGGAGGTGCAGTCAGTTGCGGTGTCCGGCTGCAGGGCATACGAACCGGTAGCCGCGCCGACGCGGTAGTGCTGGGCGAAGTCAGCGATGGATTGCTCGGCATTCCAGAGGAATACCAACTCGATGCCTGGCTGTTCTCAAGTCAAGGCGCCAGGCCGGAATCGGTATTTGTCGGTGGCCAAAGGGTGCTGCGTGGTGCGCGACACCCGCAGCAAGAGCGCATCGAGCTGCGTTTCAAACAGGTTATGGCTGAACTCTGGGCCTGAGCCGGCAACCCAGCCCGCCCTCTGAGGTCATCCGCGATCATCCGGTTCTGGTTAAACTGCGCACACATTCCTAACCCCGACACCCTTTTAGCGTGAATTCACTCCTGGTTTTTGGACTTCTGGCGGCGCTACTAACGCTCTTTGCGCTTTGGGTCTTGCTGCGACCTCTGCTGCGTCACGAAGCTTCGCCGTCCATTGCGACCGATCAGGATCGTCGGCTGGTGGTATTGCGCGACCGCAAATTCGAAATCGAAGCGGACCGCGACGCCGGTCGTTTGAGCGCTGATGACGCCGGTGCAGCGATTGAACGGCTCGCGGTAGAACTCAGTGAAACCATGCCAACGCTAGCCTCGAGAGCACCACTGAGCACCGAACGCAGCAGCACCGCCAAGCACAGCACCGCTGAAGCAAGTACCGGTATGGCCAGTGCAACCAAAAAGTTGCTGGCCACAGCGATTGCTGTGCTCCTGCCTCTGGCAAGCATTTCTCTTTATATGTTGCTCGGGGAGCCACGAATCATTTCCCTGGAACCAAGCGTTGCGCGCGGCGAAACCACACCGGCTCAAGTGGCCCAGGAAATTGCGGAATTCAAGCAACGCAGCCAAAAAGACCCGAACGATCTACAGGCCTGGGCGCTGCTGGCGCAAGCCCATCGCATGCAGGGCGAGCTCGATGAAGCGATCGCCGCGTTCAAGAAAGCCGGTGCGCTGGCACCGGCCGGCACGGCGGAAACCGCGCGGCTGCTGGCTGAGCACGCCGAGACCCTGCTGATGAAGCGCCAGGGCGACTTTGCCGGCGAACCGATGGCGTTACTGGAGCAGGCGCTGCGCAATAACCCGGATGATCAAAAGGCGCTCGGCTTGATCGGTGCCGGCCACTACCGGCTCGGCAATGCTCAGCAAGGTCTCGGCTATCTACGCAAGCTAATGACCAGCCTGCCGGCCGACTCCGAACAAAGCCGACAGATCGCAGCCGTCATTCAAAGAATCGAGGGCGAATTATCAGCGACTGGCGCACCACCTGAGCCGGTTCGCAACGGCAGTGGTAGTGCCAGTGCCAGTGCCAGTGCCACGCGCGCCGCTGCATCGAACGGTGAACCGTTGGCCGGCAAGCTTTCCGGAAGCGTTCGAATCGCCGCCGAGCTGGCAGCAAAGATCCCCGCTAACGCCACCGTGTTTATCGTCGCTCGTCCGGCCGATGGCCAACGCATGCCGGTCGCTGTTGCGCGGCAACCCTATGCGGCACAGCCGTTCGAATTTCAGCTCGGCGACCAACAATCGATGACCGCCGAGCGCAAATTATCGAGTTACGAATCGGTTGTCCTGGAGGCGCGCGTGTCGGCCAGCGGCAATGCGATCCGCCAGAGCGGCGACTTGTTCGGCGTTTCGAAACCGCTAAAACCCGGCGCGGCACCGATTGATCTGTTGATCGATCAGGTGGTGCCCTGAACACGACCGCGCTGCCCGCGCCGATGACCAGTCCCGCCGGCGCGCCGCGTCTGCGCACCCAGAATCTGCAATGCAGTGCCGGTAACCGAGTTCTGTTCGAGGGGCTTGATCTTGAACTGTTCGACGGCCAGTGCCTGCTGCTGCTGGGCCCGAACGGCAGCGGCAAAACGACCTTGTTGCGCGCGCTGGCG
>JANORY010001338.1:0-4752 GCA_031415535.1 Burkholderiales bacterium
GTCATACCAAGCCTGCATGCCCACCAGCGGTGCCGGCTGAATCGGCAATATTCCGTTGATGTTATGGCCGGCGCCGGTGCCACCTCGCGCGCGATCTCACCAGATGTCCTCATCAAGATCGGCATCTTCGTCATTGACCGAATTGTCCCAGGCAGGAAGGGCTTGCTTCGGACCATTCGTGCCAGTGGCGGCTCGGCCGTGCCAGGGATTGCCCAAGGTATTCGATACCGCCAGCACTCGCGGATGAATACCTTCGGTGACATAAGCTGGTATCAGCGCCTTGCCGAGTACCTCGCCGGGGTTGCGCATCTGATGGCCGTTGGGTCGGAAGGTGGTGAGTTCAACCATCCTCGGTGAAGCCGGTTTGTTTGGCGGCCGCCACGATGTCTTCGTGAAAAATCGAAAACTTGCGCGTCGGTGTAATGAAGCCGCGTCGCGCCTTGCCTTCGGCCACGATGCCGTCTCTGGTCTCACGACCGTCGGCGGCCTTGCGAAAAATAATGCGCGTGTTTTCATCGACCCGGGTGTCCGTCAACTCCTCGGGCTTGAGCTCCCAGGCATACAGTTCGTAATACTGCGGCTTGCTCATATCCTGCCAAACGCCGTGCTTCTTCATGTACTCGAAGCCGTCTTCGCCGACTCGCTTGGTCAGTGCCGTGCAGCGCTGTTTGATCCAATCCTCGTGATCCTTGAACTGGAAATATTTGGCGGTGTCCGGTCCGATCCGTTTGGCAATATCAATCAGTGAGTCGACAAAACTTTTGCATTCACCGGGCGGCCGGGTCAGCGGCTGACGCAAGGTCACATAGTCGCGCAACTCCATGTTATTGCGGGTATCGAAGCCCCAGCGCTCGAGGTAACTCGCATCCGGCATAATGAGGTCCGACCAGTGCGCCTGTTCGCTGTACACCACGTCGGAGCAGGCGTGAAACGGCACCAGCTTCTCGTCTTTAAGAACATCCACCTTCAAGGTGCGACCTTCCGGCCAGGTCTGCGGTGAAGCCACCGTGTAGGACAGCAGCACTTGTAGCGTGCCGCGACCTTCCTACAGATATTGGTACACAATCTGTCCGACCTTCATGCGCTGCCATTTGTTGGCAAGCGGCCATTCCGGCGGATTTTCGATCGCGCTCTTGGCAGTGGGCGCGGGCGGTCTGGGCATCGGTTGCGGGAACACGCTGGGCGGCACTCGGGTCGGTTCCACCGTGTAGCAGTAGCCGCCTTTTTTGCCGATACTGCCGACAATCGCGTTCTCAGCTCAATACTGGCTGGACAGACCGGCTTGGGACTGCTGCAAGCACCTGGCTGGATGTTAGCGGTACATCTTTTGCTGTGTGCCGTTCCGGTGCTGCTGTTTGCTCGCTTTGCTGGTCAGAATCGTTGGCTGCCGACCTATCAGGCGATCTGGGGCCCGGACCCCGGACCCCAGACACCCGGGTAACCAGCATATTCACGCCGGCAAGAACCCTTCTATCGACAAGTAACGCTCACCGGTATCGTAGTTAAAACCGAGTACCCTGCTGCCAGTTGGCAGCTCGGGCAATTTTTGGGCAATCGCCGCCAAGGTTGCGCCGGATGAAATACCCACCAGCATGCCTTCCTCACGTGCGCAACGCCGCGCCATTTCGCGGGCCGGATCGGCATCAACCTTGATGACTCCGTCGAGTACAGAGACATCAAGATTGCGCGGAATAAAGCCGGCGCCAATGCCCTGAATCGGATGCGGTGACGGTGCGCCGCCTGAGATCACCGGCGAAGCGGCCGGCTCAACCGCAAACACTTTCAGCTTGGGCCATTGCGCCTTCAGCACCCGGGCGCAGCCGGTCAAATGGCCGCCGGTGCCGACTCCGGTGATCAGTGCGTCGAGTCCATCAGGGAAATCGGCGATGATTTCTTGCGCCGTGGTGCGCACATGCACTTCGATATTCGCCGGATTCTCGAACTGTTGCGGCACCCACGCGCCGGGCGTTGCGGCGGCCAATTCCTCGGCCTTGGCAATCGATCCCTTCATGCCCTTTTCACGCGGTGTCAATTCGAACGAGGCACCGTAGGCCAACATCAAACGACGCCGTTCAATTGACATGCTGTCCGGCATGACCAAAATCAGCTTGTAGCCTTTGACGGCTGCGACCATGGCCAGTCCAATGCCAGTGTTACCCGAGGTCGGTTCGATAATGGTGCCGCCGGCTTTGAGCTTGCCGCTGCGCTCGGCGTCTTCAATCATGGCCAGTGCAATCCGGTCCTTGATCGAGCCGCCGGGGTTTGATCGCTCGGACTTGATCCAGACGTTCTGGTTGCTGCCGAACAATCGATTGATCCGTACATGGGGCGTTTGGCCGATGGTTTCGAGGATGCTGTTGGCTTTCATGGCGAACTTTCAATGATTGCGTTGGAGGAGAGGTCGTCTGCGTAGCCAGCATTGCGCGCCAGGTCGCACTGAGTTACCGTTGTGGCGATGCACTTCAGGAGCCGGGATGGTCTTGAGTATCCAGAGCTTGAAAATCGTTTTGCATCGTCCAGCGCGCAGCTTTGGCTGGCTGATGTGCACGGCACTAAGCGTACAAATCTACACGCAATCGTACACCCAATCGTACGCGCAATCAGCGCCCCCGCTGACCGCGTCGCTCGACGAGCAGATCATCACCATTCCACAACCCGGTGTGGTCTTCAACATCAATCTGGAAGCGACCCTGTTCAAGCCGCCCGGCGACGGCCCGTTTCCGCTGGCGATCATCAATCATGGCAAAGAATATGGCGACCCGAAGTTGCAGGGACGCTACCGGCCGAACTCTGCGGCGCGGTATTTTTTGCAACGAGGTTATGTCGTGTTGGCACCCATGCGCCAAGGATTCTCAAAGTCCGATGGTCTCTACATTGGCGCCGGCTGCAACGTTGAGAGCAACGGCCGCACCCAAGCTCAGGATATTCTTTCAGCACTCAAGTACATCAGTACCCAGGCATTTGTCGATCCGTCCAAAGTTATTGTGCTCGGGCAGTCGCATGGCGGCTGGACGACCCTCGCCCTGGGCGCATCGTCGCCACCGCCAGGCGTCAAGGGCTTGGTCAACTTTGCCGGTGGTCTGCGTCAGGAGGGGTGTACGGCCTGGCAAAACACACTGGTCCGGGCGGCAGGCAGCCTCGGTGCCGACAGCAAATTGCCGTCGCTGTGGTTCTATGGGGACAACGACACTTTCTTCGCGCCTTCGCTCTGGCGCGGCATGTATGAGGCGTATGTGCGCGCTGGCGGTGACGCGCGACTGGTTGCGTTCGGCGAATTTTCGGGCGACGCTCATGCCATGTTCGGCTCGCGAATCGGCGAGCAAATTTGGCAGCCCGAGCTCAGCCGGTTTCTGGAGCAGATTGGCCTGCCGTTTGAAATAAACCATCCGGAGTTTTCGCGCCGTTGAGCAAAAGAAAAAGCCGCCAGGGTGAAACTGAGGCGGCTTCAAGTGAGGAGGAGAGAGGGAACTGTTACTTAGGCGTAGCTGGCGAGCAAACCTTTCATCTTTTGCAGCGCTTTTGTTTCGATCTGGCGAATTCGCTCGGCGGAGACACCAAACTCATCGGCCAGCTCATGCAGGGTGCGCGCACCACCTTCGTCTTCGTCTACCAGCCAGCGGGCTTGAATAATGCGCCGGCTGCGTGCATCGAGACCTTCCAGCGCTTCTTCCAGGCCTTCGCCTTGCAAGCGGTCGAACTGACGGGCCTCGATGATGCGATCCGGCTCGGTGTTCGGTGCTTGCAGATACGCAATCGGCGTGAAATCGTCGTCGCCATCGTCATTTTGCGGCTCCAGCGCGACTTCCTGCCCGGTCATCCGCGTTTCCATCTCGATGACGTCTTCCCGGCGCACATTGAGTTTCTCGGCAATTGCGTCGGCCTCGGAACCGGTCAGCGAGTGGCTGTTGGTTTTCATTGAGCGCAGATTAAAAAACAGCTTGCGCTGCGCTTTGGTGGTGGCCACTTTGACCAAACGCCAATTCTTCAAAATGTATTCATGAATCTCGGCCTTGATCCAGTGCAGGGCAAACGAAACCAGTCGTACGCCGCGCTCGGCGTCGAATCGCTTGACGGCTTTCATCAAGCCGATGTTGCCTTCCTGGATCAAGTCAGCATGCGGCAGCCCGTAACCCAGGTACTGGCGCGATACCGACACCACCAGTCGAAGGTGTGACATCACCAACTCGCGAGCGGCATTCAGGTCGCCGTGGTCTCGAAGCGCGCGACCCAACTCGGTTTCCCGCTCTGGGGTCAGCATGGGCAGCCGGTTGACGGCAGAGATGTAAGCATCCAGGTTGCCAACAGCCGGCAGCGCCATGGACGTCAGAGCGCCATAGGATGCCAAAGCTGCGGGAACAGCGGCGGTTGAAACAGCTTGGGACATATACGAACCTTTCTGGGGTCGGGATCAAATTCCAACAGCAATCGGATCGAAGCGCTGTGGAGCTCCGGCTCAATGTCAAGAATAGCACTCTCGGGGGGAGAGTGCCAATGCTTCCGATTGATCGTCGCGATAGCGGCGATCAATGGCAGCACAAATGTGCAATCCGGTCGTGGAAATCGTTCCTAAATACATGAAATATTTAGGTTTTATGGGAAGTCGAGAGCAGCCTCTAATCGTTTTCCCTGGCCGGCTGGGAAGCCCCTTTCGGCGGTGTTGTCGTTGTCATCGCCGATGCCGTCCCGGCGTGTGACGTGCAGGCGTGTCCGACTGGATCGCCCTCCTCCGCCGGAACCCCGGCTTCGCGCGCC
>JANORY010001339.1:0-7488 GCA_031415535.1 Burkholderiales bacterium
CGATCGGGTTGCAAGCGTGTTGGCCGACGGCAACTTTCTGGCGAGCTGGCCCAGTGCCACTGCGGCCGATTCAAAACGCAGCCGGCAACCCGTCACCGAAGTCAGTTGGTTCGCGGCGCAGGCTTACTGCAAGAGCGAAGGCGCGCGATTGCCAACCTGGTTCGAATGGGAATTGGCCGCTGCAGCCGATGAGACCCGTCGCGATGCGCGCGCCGATTCGCGGTGGCGCGAGCGAATCTTGAGTTGGTACAGCCGCCCATCGAATACCGCCTTGCCCGAGCTGGGCGCTGGCGCGACGAACATCTACGGCATCACCGATCTGCACGGGGTCGTATGGGAATGGGTGTATGACTTCGCCAGCCTGATGGTCAGCGCCGATAGCCGCGAACAAGGCGATCCGGACATCTTGAAATTCTGCGGCGCTGGCGCGTTGTCGATGAACGATCGCGAGAACTACGCGATCCTGATGCGGGTGGCACTCTTGTCTTCGTTGCAGGCCCAAGGCAGCACACGCAACTTGGGCTTTCGCTGTGTTCGTCCTCAATCCTCACTCTCCCAATAGGTATCTTCGTGTTCAGACGAAACGTACTCAATGCGCCGCTGGCAATCATGCTGGCGGCCTCGACCGCCGTCGCAAGCGCCGCCGATCTGCCGCGCGACTCGGTTTACCAACTCGACGCGACGCTGCAAGATCAGGACGGTCGGCGTGCTTCTTGGAGTTCCCACCGCGGTCGGCCACGCATCGTGACAATGTTCTACAGCAGTTGCCCCCATACTTGTCCGCTGATTGTCGAGGCAATCAAATCGCTGGAAGCTGGTTTGCCGGCCGCATCGCGTGCCCGATTGAATGTCGACCTGATCAGTTTTGACACGATACGCGACACGCCCGAGAAATTGAAGGCCTTGGCGATCAGCCGCAGTGTCGATGAATTACGTTGGCATCTGTATCGCACCGATGAAGCCAGCATTCGGCAATTAAGCGGCCTGCTCGGCATACAGTATCGGCAACTGCCTGATGGGGAGTTTAATCATTCCTCAGTCATCATCCTGCTTGACGAGGAGGGACGGATTGCCGCACGCAGCGATCGGATTGGCGCCGAGGACCCGAAATTTGTACTGGCAATCGCTCGTAGTCTGGCGCGGAGGTGATCGTCGTGGTTGACGACTCCCGCCGTTGACGCCCATTATTTTGAGGCGATATCGATGACTGGTTGCGTGCCGAGGAGCAGGTTGATCGGCAATTGTCAGCCGTGCACTATAGGCGCGAAAACTGAGTTGCAGTCGCTGGTTGTCCCGCTTCGACTTTGACCGCAGGGCGATACCCTGCAGGCGGTCGGCGGCTGCGAACCAAGTTCGGGCAGGACACTAGCAGTTGCAGGTCGGTCATTCGATCGGCTCCCGATGAGTTTGAGGAATCACAAGCGATACATCGAGTGCGATTTATTGATCCAGCGCAATACTCGGGCGCAACTCAAGGGTCAAACTCCTCATGCGTCTTAACCCTTTGTCTTGGAGCAGCTATGAGACAAGCGATGCGTCGCCTGTCATTAACGCGTTTTCATGCGATGCCGGCCGCGCTGGCAAATTGTATTCTGCTATTTACCAGCGTCGCGTTACTGTTGCTTGCCCAGCATGTGCTGATCGACTGGCTAACGCTTGACTGATCATGACCTGAAACAGGCCTTGCGGACGTTCTCTGGCCTGAGCAGCGAAGAAGCGATTCATCGGCGGCGGCAGGCGGGCTTTAACGAGCTACCCGTAATGAAGCGGCGTAGCGTTCTGCGTATCGTTGCCGAGGTCATTCGGGAGCCAATGTTCGCGCTGCTGGTCGTGGGCGGCGTTGTCTATCTGCTGTTGGGCGATCGAGTCGCTGCCGACGCCCGGGTGGCAAACTTTCTGGCCTTGTTATGCGAACGCTATGGGCGTATGGGTTACTCGTCGAAACGCTTCGTGCTGCGAATGACCCGGCAGGAAATCGCCAACCACCTCGGGTTGACAATGGAGACCGTCAGCCGCGATTTCACAACAGACTGTAGTCGCAGCAATGGCGGCCTGATGCGCCTCAGTGAGCAAACAAGACCGGTACTGTCATGGATTTAAGAATAGTCCGCGAAGCGCCGCCCAAGGCCATTTCACGAAGTCGTGAATGGCCGTAACAGCCCATCACGATCAGATCGCTTTGTAAATCGCAGGCCTGATTCAACAAGGCGCTACCGATATCGGACAGGCCGCTATGGTCGTGCACCACCTCGACCGGAACATTGTGGCGAGCCAGGTACAGGGCGATCTCTGATCCATAACCAACTGGGAGATCTTCGGTGTCACCGACGCAAACGACGCTCACACGTTTCGCCTGCGCCAGGATCGGCAAAGCGTCCCGCACCGCTCGAGCAGCCTCACCGGAAGGCTTCCAGGCAATCATGGGATACTCAAAAGCGGCGGTGAACTCACCCACGTACGGAACCACCAAGGTAGGCCGTTTGCTGGCCAAGACCAAGTCTTCGGGGAACGACGACCTGACCGTCGCCGCGCGGGGTGGCGGTGATTCGCTCTGACCAACAATCAGAAGATCGGCGTATTGTGACGGCACCAACATTGCCTGAACCGGATCGCCATCAATTGCGTGAAACTCGATGTGGCTTGGCCGCAAGCCCGAGGCGTGATCAACGAAATACTGTTCAGCCATTTTTTTTTGCTGCTCGACCGATTCGTCACGTCCTCGCATGAGGGCGGCACCCAATTCGGCATGCAAAAAACCAGGAATTTCAAGCCTCCCAATGGTAAACACACCCGTCAAATGGGCGTCAAACCGCTCGGCAACGATGCGTGCAATTTCGATTCGTGTTTTCGATCGAGCTGAGTTGTCAACATGCACAACAATTCCTTTGTAACTCATAGGCTTTCTCCAGAGGATGGGCTAAAGTTTGACCTTCTCGATAACATGCTCCATCTGACGCCAGACTCATTGATTTTGCTCAAGGAATCGGCGAGATTAGCTGGAGACCGTCTACCCAACCCGGCGCGCGAATGAACTTTGAGTGGGCGACCGATGCCATTGTCACGGTCGATGCAAGGTTTAACGTCATTCAATTCAACCGCGCAACTCTGGAAAACGGTTGTCTGCAAATGATTCCTGGCTCGCATCTTTGGGGACCCACCCCCCACGTACATGAATCGCTGGCAAATTGTCATATCCGTGCCGAAGACCTGCGGCTGGACACGGCCATCCCGCTACCCATGAATGCCGGTGATACGGTTATCTTCAATGGATTGCTGCATCACTTCAGCGCCTTTAATCGCTCCAATCATCGGCGACGGGCGCTGCAGTTTCACTTTGCCCAGGACGGTGCTGTCTGGGGAACGGAAGAGCATCATCGCCGTTTATTTCATGACAATAACGGCCACTATGCCGGCTGCGTGAAGGGCAACGACGCTCGCGTGATGGATATCCTTACCGGCAAGCGCCAACGCGCCGTGCCGCCGGCTACCCGGACCGGCCAGAGCAATTGCGATAGTTTGGCTACTGATGCGCGAAAACAATAAACAGCTTCAAATCGAAGCGCCGTTGACCGAACGCGTTGTCAAGCGACCTTGTCAAGCCGCCTTGGTAACCGGCGGTGGAATCTTGACCGAGGCTTTGACAACTGGAATCTCGTCGTCGGCGAGCGGTTTCATCCAGTTCTTGCGCTTCAGCGCGGCCGCAATGTAAGGTGCCAATTCCTGCGCCTTAGCGCCTTCGCGCGCCGCCCGATCACGGCTGAACTCGGGCATCAATTCGGCGGCGAACAATTCGAGCGATTCACAAATATGCGCGTGTTTGTTACGCCCGGCCTGTTGCAACACGATAACCTGATCGACCCCAGCGGCTTGCAGCGCGCGAAGATGTGTACGCATGTCATCCGGGGTGCCTATGCCTTTGGCTTGGCGCTGCTGACGCGCCAGACCTGCTGCGATCAGCGCGTCGTTCGAGTCGCTGCGCCGCTTGAGGAACTCGGGCCACATTTGGGTGCGCCCGGGAACCGTGTCCTCGCCGACCAGTTTGCCCTGTGCAAAACCAAAGAACTCGAAATTGGTCTGGCCGCGCGCAATCGCTTCGGCCCGGTCATGATGCAGCGAGAAGGCGGAGACCATCGCCAGGTTGGCGTTGACCGAGTGACCGATCGGCACGCATTGATCACTCTTGATGATGTCGTAGTAGATCTTGCTCCAGTTGGTCGCTTCTTCCGGGTCGACAAAGGCAAACGCCAGCGCCCCGACACCGATGCTGGCGGCGATCTTGATCGTATCGCGATTCGTGCAGGCCATCCACATCGGTGGATGCGGCGACTGTACTGGCTTGGGCAAGACATTTCGGCACGGCATCGTGAACGACTTGCCCTCGAAGCCTGGATACGGGTCCAGCACCATCATGTTTGCGATCTGCTCGGCGGCCTCAAGCGCCATGGCGCGTTTCTCGCGCGCCGGGATGTTAAAGCCACCGAGTTCCAGGCGGGTCGCGCCCTCGCCGATACCGAAATCGACTCGGCCATCGGAGACAATGTCGAGCGTTGCCAGCGCTTCGGCGGTGCGCGCCGGATGGTTGTAGTTCGCAATGACCTGACGGATACCATGACCGAGCCGAATTCGCTGGGTCAACGATGCGGCGGCCGCCAGGAACACTTCCGGCGCGGACGAATGTGAGTACTCGTCAAGGAAGTGATGTTCAACCTGCCAAGCATAGTCGAAACCGAGTTTGTCAGCCAACACCACTTGCTGCAGGGCCTCTTTGAACAACTTATGCTCATCACCAGGCAGCCAGGGTTTGGGAAGCTGCAGCTCGTAAAACACGCCGAATCGCATCGTCAGTCTCCTGTTTGAGGTCCGCTCGAACCTTCAAGACACTATAGCGGGAAGCCAATGCAAGCAGGCGTCCGGGTTATCGGAAAACTTTCATTCGAATTTGAACGTTCGTTTGATTCTGCAGAGCGACCACTGGGACCCTGCACTCGACCATTAGTAGTTCATTGCTGAAGAAAGTCTCAAAGGGTTCCGATTACTGAACGGACCACCACAAGAGAGACGCCCGCCCATGCAAACAGTCAGTACGGCCAGGTTCATTGATGGCGATTGGACCGAATCGACACCCGCTCAAACGGATTCAGACCGGACGCTGATTTTTGTTTTTGGTGATTCGGCTCAGCTTGATCATCCACAACCGCTGCGGGCGCTTCGCCAGCGTTATCCGCAGGCAAGCATCGTCGGCGCATCCGGCGCGGGCACAGTTTGTGATCTCGACGTACTCGACGGCGCACTGACCGCAACGCTGATTCGTTTTGAACACACCAGTCTGAACTGTGTTGCGATCGAAGTACTCGATTCGGAGACGTCGCGCCAGGCTGGTCGAAGTTTGGCAACCAGCCTGTGCCAGCGACCCGGGCTTGGCTCGGTCTATGTTCTTGCCGATGGACTATGCGTGAATGGTCCCGAACTGGTTCTGGGTTTGAGTGACGTCCTACCAGCCGGAATCGGTATTGCCGGTGGCATGGCCGGTGACGGCGTAGCGTTCGAGCGCACCTGGACCGTGGTCGACGGAAGCCCAAAACAACGGCACGTCACGGCGGTCGGCTTCTATGGGTCACGACTGCAAATGCACCGCGGTTGCCGGGGCGGCAGTATCGGCTTCGGGCCGCGCCGCATGGTGACCCGATCGAAGGGCAATGTGGTCTACACGCTGGACGGTGAACCGGTCCTGAAGCTGTACAAGGAATTTCTCGGCGAATTTGCCAACCGCTTGCCGGGCGGGGCCTCGCATTTTCCACTGAGCGTATTCAGGCACGCGGACAGCGATGACGCGGTGATTCGTTTTGTACTCGGTATTGATGAGGCCGAGCAGTCGATTACGCTGGCCGGCGATATTCCGGAAGGATGCCTGGTGCAACTTTCGCGCGCTAATCGCGATGACCTGCTGCAAGGCTCGATGTTGGCCGCCGCCGACGTTGTGGCGCAAGCGTCGCCGCAGTCACCGGTGGTCAATCTGGTGGTCAGTTGTATTGGCCGCCGGCTGGTCCTGGGCGAGCAAACCGACGAGGAACTGGAAGCCGCGTTTGAACAATTGCCGCCGGGTTCGCACCAGACCGGCTTCTACTCGTATGGCGAAATATCGTCCGCCGAACAGCGTCGTTGTGATATGCACAACATGACGCTGACCTTGACGACGCTGTGCGAAACATGAGCTCTACGGCACCAAAATCCTTAGCGTCGAATTCTGAGCCTTCGAACTCCATGCATGCAACGCTGCGTCGGCAGTTGCGTCGGCTCGGCCAGCGCGCCGACGCCCTGCCTGCCGACCCACAGTCCTGGACGGCCTTCCTGAATGCCGTCGGCCGGGCCTATGACGAATGTGACCAGCTCGTCTATCTGGTGACACGCGCCGAGCGAAAATCCACCGATGAATTGATGCGCAGTCAGATCGCGCTCGCGGAAGCACAACGTCTGGCCGGCCTCGGCAGTTGGTCGCTCGTCCCGGGTGAGTCGCAGGTACTGATCTCGGCCGAGTTAGCGAGAATTCTCGGCCTCGACGGCCATGCCCGACAGGTTGCACTGGAGGTGATTCTCGCGCGCATAGACGAGGCGCAACGCGAGTTTGTGGTTCGCGCCGTTGCCCGTGCATCACAGCTCGCGGTCGACGATGTGACCGAGTTGCGCGTGCTCGGCACGGATGGCCCAATGCGTTGGTGCCAATGCAGAATTCGTTCCCGCACCGACGATCATGGTCATGTCACTAAGATCGACGGCACATTCCTGGATATTACCGAGCGCCGCAGCGCCGAAGATACGGTCAAGGCTCTGGCCTATCTGGACCCGTTGACGGGTCTGTCGAATCGCACCCGATTTATTGAATTCCTCGAAGCGGCCCGCCAGGATTTTGATGCCCTCGAGCGGCCGTTCGCCCTGCTGTTCATTGATCTCGACGGTTTTAAGGCGATCAACGATACGATGGGCCACAATTGTGGTGACGACCTGCTCAAACGAATTGGCCTGCGTTTGAAGGATGGTGTGCGCGCGACCGATCACGTCGGACGATTTGGGGGCGACGAGTTTCTGATCCTGCTAAACGGCATGTCAAGCCTGGCCGATGTGGAACAGGTCGCAGCAACGCTGCTGCGGACAATGGCCTTACCTGCCAAGCTGGCCGGTAAGGCGGTCAGCGTCAGTGCCAGCATCGGAATTGCGCAATACAACTCGGATACCGGCACGGTTAATAACCTGCTGCGCAACGCCGACGCGGCGATGTACGCGGCCAAACAGGCCGGTCGAAATGCATACCGGGTTTATTCTCAAAACAGTAACCGGACTGGCCCGCGCGAACATGTGCTGGTGCACGCCTTGCGCCAAGCAATTCTCGAGGACTCGTTAATGCTCGTCTACCAGCCGATCGTTGACGGTTTGAGTGGCCGTATGCTGGGTTCCGAGGCCTTATCGCGCTGGACGCACCCGGAGTTCGGTGTG
>JANORY010001340.1:0-3183 GCA_031415535.1 Burkholderiales bacterium
GGTGGGCGAGGCCCAACCCAGCAGGATCGAACCCAGCACCGCAAAAATCATGATCACCGGTGGAATCAGATTGCGGGTCGAGATCAGCAGTTTCTGGCCGAAGCTGGGGTCACCGGGTTCGGGTGGAATGCGCGGCCCCATCTCGGGGCGAAACACACACAAAATGAAGATGAAGATGAGATAAAAGCCGGCCATGAGGAGGCCCGGGAAGACCATGCCGTAGAGTAAATCTCCGACCGAAATATCGGCCAGCGGCCCCATGACCACCGCCACCACTGACGGCGGAATAATGGTACCTAGTGAGCCACCGGCGCAGATGGTGCCACTGATCAGCGCCTTGTTATAGCCATAGCGCAACATGATGGGAATGGTCAACAGACCGACCACCGATTCGGTGGCACCAATCACACCACTGGAGGCTGCGAAGATGATGCACATCAACACCGTCGCCAGTGCCAGACCGCCGGGCAAGCGCCGGGTCCAGATGTGAATCGCTTCGAACAAGCGATCGGCGATGCCGGATTTCTCGAGCATCGCACCCATGAACACAAACAGTGGAATGGCAGCGAACACAAAGTTCGACGACAGGTCTTCGATCTTTTCGATGAACTGGTGGATCACCTTGACGCCGAAGGTCGACAGGCCGAACAACACTGCCGTGATCATCATCGAGAACATCACCTGAATGCCAAGGAACATCAGCACAAAGGCGACCGGTAACATCAGAAAGGGTAACCAGTCCATGATCAGCGCTGTAGCGGGTCGACGGAGTGCAATCGAGGGTTCGATGCCGGCCATAAACGGACCCAAGTCTTCAACAGTTCAACCAGGCACTGCATCGAAAACAACACAAAAGCCAGCGTGAAGACCACTCGGAACGGCCAGACCGGCAGGTTCAGAGCCGATTGACCACTGCGCTCACCGCGCGCATAGCCCGCCAGCAAGTATTGGAACAAGGCCCAGGATAGCCACAACACCAGCGGCAAAATGACGCAGTAAGCCGCCAAGTCCAGCCACGCGCGGGTGCGTTCGCTAAACTTGCCACTGAAGATATCGATGCGTATATGCTCATTGGCACGCAAGGTGTAAGCAAGCCCGAGCAAAAAATGCGAGCCGGTCAAAATGTAGCCAATCTCGTAGGCCCAGACGGTCGGCGCACTGAACGAATAACGTGCGACGACCTCGTAACACGTGGCCAGTACCAGCGGTATCAGCAACAGCGCTGCACCGACACCAACCACGCCGACCGCTCGCTCGATCCAGCGGATCAAGGTGAACATCAATCAGCTTGCCTTGACCTTGACCTTGCGCCAATCGTCGGCCTCTTTCCAGGCCTCATCAAAGTCGGCTAGGCTCTTGCTGACCTGGGCGAACCATTTGTATTTGCCTTCCTTGACCGTCTTGGCGGCCCAATCGAGACCGATCTTGCGAGCAGCGAACTGAACCTCGTTATCCAGCTCAATCACCTGCACGCCCTGCTTCTTGTAGAACTCCATCGCCTTGGCGTCCTCAGCACCAATCCGCAACCAGCTCTCGAAGGTCACCAGCTTGGCCGCCAGCTCGATCAGCTTGCGGTCATTGGCCGACACCTTGGCCCAGGCTTCCTTGTTGATGACCAGCTCGAAGGGTGCGGTCGGCTGGTGCACACCCGGATAAATCAGGTACTTGGCGACCTTGTAAAAGCCCGGTGCGATGTTCTCCCACAAGGTACCCCACTCGGTCGCATCAATCGCACCGCGCTCGAGCATCGGGTAGACATCGCCACCGGCCGTGGTGACCGGTGCGGCACCCAGGTCCTTGGCCATTTCGAGCCAGGCACCGGCGGTGCGCAACTTCAAGCCCTTCAGATCGGCCAGCGACTTCACCGGCTTGCGTGAGTGCAGAAAGACTTCGGCGGTGCGAATAAATAGCGGTATTGAAATAATGCCTTCGGCTTCGTCGCGATACTGACGCTGCAAATCGGCCCCACCGGCTTCATACAGCCAATGCAACATGCGTTCGGTATCGAACGAGCCGGCGTAACCGCCAAACAGCACCGTGGTCGGGTCCTTACCCCAGTCGTAACCGATCCAGGTGTGACCGCATTCGGCCAGGCCGTTCTTGACGGTCTCCGGCACCTTCAGGGCATTGCCGAGCGCGCCACCCGGAAACGCCTGAATCTTGAAGCGACCGCCGGAGAGAAAATCGAGGCGCTCGGCGAACGCCTTGGCACCAATGTCCATCAACGGGCCGCCCGGCCAGGCCGTGGCCATCTTCCAGTTGTAGCTGGGCCCCGCAGTCTGCGCAGCCGCGCCCGCCGCTGCCGCCAATCCCAATCCACCTGCGCCTGCCTTCAAAAAACGACGTTTTTGCATGGTCTCCTCCTGGGTTTGTTTATGGGTTATTGCGATGATGCGGGTCAGGCGATTTGTTTCTCCATCATCGCCATGTCTTCCGGTGCCTCGCGTCGCCAGCGGGCGGTCAGCGCCACCAGTTCAGGGCGCAAATGCTGGTTGCTGTAGCCATTAAATACGGTGCCCAACAGGCCGCGCTTGACATCGCTGGTGTTCATCAGCCAATCGGCAATCGGGAAAGTCAGATTCATGTTGTAGCTCATCATGATGCCGAAATTGTGATGCGCAGTATGGTGTCGTCGAATCGTGTTCACGAATGGCATGTGCCGCACAAACCAGTTCTCGTGGGTATGACAGCAGTAGTGAAACGACTCGTAGATCAGGTACTGGCCGACCATCGTGATCATCAGGATGTAACCGACATTCGGGTTCAACAGCCAAGCCAACAGCAACGCAAACGGCGCGCCCAACGCCATGAAGGTAAACAAGGCGCGCCATGGGAAGAAAATAATCCGGAATTCGCGGGTGGAGTCGACCGTCATTACGGTGTCGGTGAAGTACTGATGATGCTGGCGCGTATGCCGGTCATAAATGGCGCGTAATGCCCAGACATCAACCAGCCGGTGCATTATGTATTTGTGAATCCACCACTCGAACAGGTTGGAAAATACAAACACCGGCACGACCAGCAGCCACTCCCAGCTCGCCGACACCAGGCGCGACAGACACCAGCCAATCGCACTGAGTCCGACCAGGTAAATAACGCCAATGTGCACCAGGCCGCTATAACCAGGCCGAACCTGGGCCATATAGTGGGCACGGAAATTTCGCTGCCGCTCGCTCATCGGCC
>JANORY010001341.1:0-2217 GCA_031415535.1 Burkholderiales bacterium
GTTCCTCGTCGACATCAAGAAGATTTAAGGGGAACATCATGGCACTTCAATCCCTGGACATTACCGCGCGCTCGGCGACCACCACGCCAAGTCCGCAGATGCGCAGCAGCCTCAAGGTGGCCAAGCTCATCGACGTCAGCAAATGTATCGGCTGCAAGGCATGCCAGGTGGCGTGCATGCAGTGGAACGATTTGCGTGACGAAGTGGGTTCAACCGTTGGGGTGTACGACAACCCGAGCGACCTGACACCGGCTTCGTGGACGATCATGCGGTTCGCCGAACATGAAGATGTCGACGGTCGCTTTGAGTGGCTGATCCGCAAGGACGGCTGCATGCACTGTGCTGACCCGGGCTGCCTGAAAGCCTGCCCGGCACCGGGCGCAATCGTGCAGTACTCGAACGGCATCGTCGATTTTCATCAGGAGAACTGCGTCGGTTGTGGTAACTGCGTGACCGGTTGCCCGTTCAACATTCCGCGCCTCTCGGACAAAGACAACAAGGCTTACAAATGCACCTTGTGTTCCGACCGGGTGGCGGTCGGTCTGGAGCCGGCCTGCGTGAAGACTTGTCCGACCGGTGCGATTACCTTCGGCAGCAAGGATGCGATGATTCATTCGGCGCAAGCACGAATCACCGATCTGAAGTCACGCGGCTATGAGAAGGCTGGCCTGTATAACCCGGAAGGCGTGGGCGGCACGCATGTCATGTACGTGCTCAAACACGCCGATCGACCGGGGTTGTACAACGACCTGGCGAAAGATCCGACCATCAGTCCGCTGGTTTCCTTGTGGAAGGGTGCCTTCAAGCCGCTCGCCTTGCTGGGTATCGGTTTGGCAGCGGTGGCTGGCTTCTTCCACTATGTCAAGGTCGGACCGAACGAGTATCAGGACGACGTATATGGTGACAAAAGCGGTGACAAGATCACCTGAGTGCTCGAAGTCAACTGAAAGGATTGATGGGCCACGTGCCCGAGGAGAACGGTAATGGAAGTCAAAGACGGCTTACGCCGCTATTCGGACAGCGATCGCAGTAACCACTGGATGGTCGTCCTGGCGTTTTTCTGCGCCGCGCTGACCGGGCTGGCGTTTTTTCACCCTTCGATGTACTTCTTGACGAACCTGTTTGGCGGTGGTTCCTGGTCGAGAATATTGCATCCGTTTGCCGGGGTGGTCATGTTCGTGTTGTTCATCGGCATGGTCATGCGCTTCTGGCGGCATAACATCATGACTGCCAACGACAAGGCCTGGCTCGGCAAGTGGCGTGACGTGATGAACAATCGCGAAGAAAATCTCCCCGAGGTGGGTCGCTACAACGGTGGCCAAAAGGTGTTGTTCTGGGTCATGGTGGTTTGTATGGTGCTGCTGCTTTTGACCGGCATCACGTTTTGGCAGCCGTACTTCCGCGGTTATTTTTCGATCGGCGTCATCCGGGCCGCGACCCTGTTGCATAGCGTGTCGGCAGTGGTGCTCATCATTGGTATCGTGGTCCACATTTATGCCGGTATCTGGGTCAAGGGCACCTTCCGGGGCATGATGATAGGCACGGTAGCCGGTCGATGGGCACGCAAACATCACTTGGGCTGGTACAAGGAAGAGACGGGCAGCGGTAAGCTCTGATGTCGCAGCGAATCTTGATGCCCGGCGAAATTGAAAAGCTGGGCAGTGCGACCATTCCTGAACTGTTGCTGCCAAACCCGCAGACGCTTTTTGCGGCTCGTGCGGCCCGGCTCATGAAGCTGTCGGTGGGTCATCCGATGCAGGGCTATCTGCAACTGTTCAGCCAGGTAGCGCAACTTCAGCAGCAGTTTGTGTCTGACGCTCGCTTTGCACACCTGCCGGTGCCCAGCGAACAGCAGATTAGCCAGGCTCAGGAATTCTTGATGCCGCCACTGGCGGTAGCAACTTGGCCGCGTGATCCGAGTTGGCAGATTATTGCGCGCGAGTTGGCCGCACGGCTACTGGTCCAGGCCGGGGCCGAGCTGCCCGAACCGGCGCGTGCGTTGTTACTGAAGATCGCTTCTGCCGAGGCGTCCTGGCTCGAAAAACAGGCCAGCGAAATTCTTAACGGTCTGGACGTGGAACTCGATCGCGGTGCCGCACCCTTTGTTGCAGCGGCCTTGCAGGTCTATTGGACCCTGATGGTCAGCCGCCTCGGTTTGTCGGCTTTCTGCAGGCTTGAGCATCAGAGTGTTTGCCCCTGTTGTGGCTCGCGACCCAC
>JANORY010001342.1:0-1573 GCA_031415535.1 Burkholderiales bacterium
ACGATCCGACTCTGATTATTGATGGCAATCAGCGGGTGATTCGCCCACGCCTTTCCGATGCGCGCTTTTTCTTCGAACAGGATCGCAAGCAAACCCTCGAAGCCCGACTGCCGCAATTGGCATCGGTGGTCTATCACACCAAACTCGGCACGCAGGCCGATCGCGTCGCGCGGGTACGGGCAATTGCCAATAACATCAGCGTTTCCCTGAATGCGCCAGTAGCCTGGGCCGATCGCGCCGCCCAGTTGGCGAAAGCCGACTTGCTGAGCGGCATGGTCGGCGAGTTTCCGGAATTGCAAGGCACCATGGGTCGCTATTACGCCCTTCACGACGGCGAATTGCCAGAGGTGGCCAATGCCATTGCCGACCAATACAGCCCGCGATTTGCAGGTGACGAATTACCGCGCGCGTTAACCGGCGTCATCCTTGCGCTGGCTGACAAACTGGAGACCTTGTGCGGTCTATTTGCGATTGGTCAGCAGCCGAGTGGTGATCGCGATCCCTTCGCCCTGCGGCGTCACGGTCTGGGCGTATTGCGAATGCTCGTCGAACGCCAACTGCCACTCGATCTGAAACGACTGATTGAACAATCGCTGACCACGTTTGACGATCGACACAAAACTAATGCGCAAGCCGGCAGCGAGCTTTGGGAGTTTCTGCAAGACCGGCTGGCCGGCTATTTACGCGAACGTTCTTACACCAGTGCCGAGATTGCAGCGGTGCTGGCAGCGTCGCCGACGCTGTTGGCCGAAGTACCGGCACGCTTGGCGGCGGTTCGCAGTTTCAGCGCATTACCGGCTGCGCAGGCGCTGGCCGCTGCCAACAAGCGCATCAGCAATATCTTGAAGAAGACCGTGCTCGCGAGTGGCGCGTCAATTAATTCACAACTGCTTCATGAACCGGCCGAACGGCAACTGGCCGAGGTCATCGGCCGCTTGACGCCGCAAGTCACGGCTTGCCTGCACGCGCAAGACTTCAACGCAGCGCTGGCCTTGCTTGCACAAGCGCGCGAACCGGTCGATGCATTTTTTACTGATGTCATGGTGATGGCGGAAGACTTGCGCTTGCGCGATAATCGATTGGCTTTGATCAGCGAGTTACATCAACTTATGAACCAGGTCGCCGATATCTCGAAGTTGTCTGCATGAAACTCATCATTCTCGATCGCGACGGTGTGATTAATCAGGACAGCGACGCATACATCAAGAGCCCCGACGAATGGCGCCCGATCGCCGGCAGCCTCGAAGCGATTGCTCGACTGACACAATCGGGCTTTCGGATCGCGGTTGCGACCAATCAAGCCGGCGTTGCGCGTGGCTTGCTCGACCTTTCCATTCTGGGACAAATCCATTCCAAGATGCAGGCCGCCGTCAGCGATGCCGGTGGTCATATTGACGCCATCTTTTTTTGTCCACACAGCCCGGATGCCGGTTGCGATTGCCGCAAACCCAAGCCGGGACTTTTGCTGGAAATCTTCGCGCGATTCGGCGTCAAGGCCGAACACACCTACATGGTGGGTGACAGTCTTCGCGACCTCGAGGCCGCCTACTCGGCCGGCTGCAAACCGATACTG
>JANORY010001343.1:0-14324 GCA_031415535.1 Burkholderiales bacterium
CCCACACCCAATTTTGCGAAATCCACTGCATGGCTACTCCTTTAGAAGGTCAGAAACTCGATGCTCACGTTTTTGGCACCGCCGGGCGCTGCCCCAGTTCAACCGTGATCGGCAATGACTTGCCAACGCGCGGCAGACTGAAGGGAATGGCGAAACCAATCCCTTGCGAGCCACCGCTGCGCGAATAGATGGCAGCGTCCGTGTGGATTCATTTGCTCAGGATAGGTGTTGTACCGAAGGCTTGTCTGTACGGTAGGGCACACAGTGACCGTGCAAACCTGAAAATATTCTGGAGCCCTTGGAATCAATCGACCGACCGGAAGCACAAGGTATTTTTCTGTCTATGTGCGCCAACGAACAGTGCGCGCAGACCGAAGCTGTCAGACTTGCGCGTTGGCGAATATCAAGTAGAAAGCAAGTAGACATTTCGACCGTCGTCGATTCAACCGGCTAGAGGTACATCATGAAAAATATTGACTCGTTCCAGATCGTTTTCGAAGCAGGAGCAAGGCAATGCTGAACTTGAGAGTCGTCACCTGGTCCTTGGCGATCTGGGCAGCGATCATGTTCGTGTCTTGTGTCGTCTACGGGCTGCTGACGCCGTCAACTCCGCACATGAGCGCATTTCTCGAGCAAATGTTGCCCGGTTACGAATCGCGTACCTGGGTGGGTTTTTTCGTCGGACTGATCCAAAGTTTCCTGTACGGCGCGTTTGCAGGTCTCGTGTATGTGCCGGTCTACAATTTTGTCGATCGAAATCTGTTCCTTGCCAAGGCGAATATTCTCAGTAATCCCAGCGGAACGACAAGATCCAGTTCTGATTCACACCCTTGTTGATAATCGGCTCAAGTAAAGCCTGTGACAGCACGCTGCCAATGTCGACCGTCAGCCCCCACGGCCGATACCCGATGTCCCAGCCGATGGTTATCGAGGTGTCACCAAAGTGCCTGCCCTGGCCGCTGCTGGCGGAATCTCCACCCGCGACGAATCCGGGTCCGGTAATCTGTCCGACCACGCCGCGCCGGGGCATCGGCAGGGCGAACTTCACATGGGGTGTCGACATCCACACACCATAGTCTCGCGGCCAGGCCATGCCGACAAAGGGAGTAAGGTGTGCGTAGGTCGTGCTGTAATCGATTCGCCCGCGCAGACCCGCGCTGGCACCCTCGAGCACGCGATAGTCAAACGCATAATCGCGCAGCGCAAAGCGCTGCCACAACAAGCCCACGCTCCACAGATAGCGACCCCAGCGCTGCGATGTCGAGTCCTGCCGCAGGGCGACACCGATCCCGATATGTCGTGCCGATCCCGACAGGCCCGAGAATTCGGCCTGCGCCGGCAAACTCAGGGGCACCGAGCGCGCGAACGTGACGTCCAGCGGACGGCGCTCGACGCCACTCGATAGACGGTATTCGTCGATGAACCCGAATGCACTGAACTGCCAGTCGGCGCTGATTGGACGTGAAACGGCGGCCGATAGCATTCGACCGGCAAACTTGAGCGTGTTGGCTCGGGTATCGACATATCCACCCTGGACACTAAAGTGCCAGTCATCGCGCGAGGCCGAATTTAATCGTGTCCATAACGGTAAGCTGGCAATGCGATTGTCCATCGCAACTTCAGGCAAGTGCTCGGCGACAAAGTCGAGACTATGATTATCGACACGGGCGTGAACGGGCAGCGCGGAAACGGCGATCATAAACGCGCCGAATGCGCCCATTGCGGTGGTTGCGAGTGTTCGCGCTGTGGGGATCTTCATAGTCTGCTATTTAAACAAGCTTGAGGAACGGCGTCCATTGACATGTGATGCACAGGCAATTAGGATTTTCAGATGCCAAAGTTGATCCAGTTGCGCCAAGTCCCCGACGAGTTGCATCGCAAGCTCAAAACACGCGCTGCGCTCGAATTGCTGCTGAGTTTGCTTGTATTTACCTGGCCCTATGTTTGCCACCGCACAGATTGATTGACTTATAGTGACTATATTTTTGCGGGACGCAATTCTCAAGCGCATTGGTAGTAAATTCGCCGCGCATGATGCGTAGCGTCAATTTCCTCTAACCCTTGGAGCAAAACATGAATAATGATCAAGTTGACGGCAAAGCGAAACAAGTCAAAGGTGCCGCCAAAGACGCATTGGGGTCTGTCACCGGTAACCGCTCCGAGCAGGCCAAAGGCAAGGTCGAGAAGGCTGTCGGCACCGTTCAGAAAGCGTTCGGTGACGTCAAGGAGAAGGTCAATAAAGCGACTCGGTGAGATGTAACGGGTCGCGCTGATGCCATTTTGATCGGTGTTCCACGTGTAATGATCGTTCGCGTCAGTCGACCAAGCATCCAGTGTCAGGACGGCTCATTTGTTACTGACAAAGAAGAGACTGTCCATGGTCGACGCCTACTTTATTGGTATTATTGTTTGCATGAAACTCGCCAGATCACTTCGGATCGTGTTTTGTCGCCTGATTGCAATTGTGCTGTTATTTTCGCAATTCGCCGTCAGCGCATACGCTTGTCCGTTGTTGAGCCAGCCGCTCGATTCTGGCGTTGAATCCGTTGCAAGTGAGTCGACGTCGCAACGTATGCCCTGCGAGTTGCCCATGAATGGCGGCGATCTGGAGTTGCCCAGCTTGTGCGCTGAACATTGCCAACAGCCGCCACAAAGCGATCAATCCAACCATTCGGTCGCGCCCGTGCTGACGCTCGTCAGCCTTTATCCGCTGCCCGCCTTGGCGGCGGCGTCAGCACCTCGCCGGCCGATTCAGACCGTCGATTCCGCGCCAGACAAGCCACCATCGCACGCAATTCTGCACTGCTGCTTCCGCATCTGATCGTTTGCCCCTGACTTCGGCGCTCGAGGCTTTACGTCTCGACGCGCAGTTTGATTGTCATCCCACTGGGCACCGATCGTTCGATCCGGAGTATTCATGTTCAAGCAAGCATCTATTCGACGCCTTGGCGTTGCTTTTTCGTTCGCGTTCATAGCGATTACCGTCGATACCAGTAGACATCGGCTGCATGCTCAAGCGCAGCCGCCGCTGACTACCGAACAGGCGCTGACGCTTGCCGAAGCTCGCTCCGAGCTGGTCAAGGCTTACGAGCTCGGGTCTCAGGCGGCACGCTCGCAGGCCGTTGCAGCCGGCCAACTGCCGGATCCGAATGCGAAGGTGGGCCTGAACAACTTGCCCGTAACCGGTTCCGATCAGTTCAGCATTGCACGCGATTTCATGACCATGCGTTCGATCGGCGTCATGCAAGAGTTCACCCGCGATGACAAACGTCGGGCGCGCTCGAATCGCTTCGAGCGTGATGCCGAAGCCGCCCTGGCGGGTCAATCGGTAGCGCTGGCCAATCTGCGGCGCGACACGCTGATTGCCTGGCTCGAACGACACTTTCAGGAGCGCTTGCGCGCACTGCTTTCGGCCCAGAAAGATGAGGCCAGCTTGCAAGTCAGCGCTGCCGAGTCGGCCTACCGTGGGGCGCGAGGTAATCAGGCCGACATCTTTGCCGCCCGAATCGGCGTTGAACAACTCGAAGATCGTATTCGGCAGGCCGATCGCCAGGTACAGATCGCGCAAGCTCGACTCATGCGCTGGATCGGCGAAGACGCGAGCCGTCCCTTGGCACCGCCGCCGCCCATGCTTGATGCGCCCACCGAGTTCGACAGCCTGGATCCGCCGATGGTGATTCAACGCTGGTTGGAGCACCCGGTGATCACCTTGTTGGCAAGCCAGGTGTCAGTCGCTCAGGCCGAGGTCGATCTGGCCGGCGCAAACCGTCGTGCCGACTGGAGTGTCGAGCTGATGTACAGCCAGCGCGGTCCGGCCTACTCAAACATGATCTCGATCAATGCGTCGGTTCCTTTGCAATGGGATCAGGGTAACCGACAGGATCAGGAACTGGCCGCCAAACGCGCCCTGCTCGAACAAGCACAGGCACAACGCGAGGAAGCCAGCCGCGAGCACTTGACCGAGGTTCGCAGCTTCGTGCAGCAATGGCGCAGCAATCGCGATCGGCTCGCGCACTACGAGCGCACACTGCTGGTGCTTGCGAGCGAACGTATCCGGGCGGCACTGGTGGCCTACCGTGGCGGCACGACCAGTCTCACGACGGTACTGGAGGCGCGGCGCGCCGAAATTGACCTGCGTGCAGACCATCTACGGCTTGAGATGGAAACCGCCGAATTGTGGGCTCGCTTGAGTTATCTGCGGCCGCAAAAACCGCCACTCCGCGTAACGATCCGCACAACGCCCGCATTGGAGCCATGAACATGAAACTCAAAGGGTTCTTGATTGTGCTCGCCTGCACCGCCCTAGTTGGTGCCAGCGGCTATGGCCTGTATGGATTCGGCATGCAGCGCGGTATGCAGATGGGCGCAATGACAGCCGGTGAAAGCGCGACGCCATCGGCCGGCGCATCGAGCGCATCGGGCGCGGCTCCGGGCGCTGCGGCCGATATCGAAGCCCTGAGTATCGCGCAAGGCGAAGAAGCCACTCGCCGCCATATCTCAACCGGCGTCAAGGCCGGTGATGTCGACCCTGCGAACGGCAAGAAGGTGCTGTACTACCACGACCCGATGGTGCCTGGAAACAAGTTCGACAAACCCGCCAAATCACCGTTCATGGACATGATGCTGGTGCCGGTCTATAGCGACTCCGGTGCCGACGCGAGCAAGGTCACGGTTAGCCCACGCATTCAGCAGAACCTCGGTGTTCGAACCGCCCTCGCAGTGCAGGGACGATTGGCGCCGCAGGTGTCGGCCGTCGGCAGTATCGCCTACAACGAACGCGACCAGGCAATCGTTCAGGCGCGCGCGACCGGCTATTTGGAGCGACTGAAGGTTCGGGCAACGCTCGATGCAGTGAAGCGAGGTCAGGTGCTGGCCGAACTTTATGTACCCGACTGGATCGCCGCGCAGGAAGAGTTTCTGGCCGTACGTCGTATGCAGGGTGCCGACCTCGCGCCACTGGTCGACGCGGCGCGTCAGCGCATGCGTCAGGTTGGCATGGAAGAAACGCAGATCATCCAGGTCGAGCGCAGCGGACGTACCCAGCCCCGATTCTTGATGTTAGCCCCAATTTCCGGGGTGATCACCGAATTGATGGCGCGTGAAGGCATGACCGTGACGTCAGGTGCGACGCTGTTTCGAATCAACGGCCTATCCAGCGTCTGGGCCAATGCCGAGGTGCCCGAGAGCCAAAGCGCGCCGCTACGGCCGGGCAACAAGGTGCAGGCAACGAGCCCGGCCGTTCCGGGTGTGCGCTTCGATGGCCAGGTGCAGGCGATCCTCCCGGAGGTGAATCCAGCCACGCGAACCTTGAAGGTACGACTCGAATTAGCCAATCCCGAAGGTCGGCTGGTGCCCGGTATGTCGGTGCAGATGTTGTTCAGTGAAACGAACACGGCGATGAGTGTGCTGGTGCCTTCCGAGGCGATCATCCAGACCGGGAAAAGGGCGCTGGTCATTCTGGCCGACGATGCGCGCCGCTTTCGACCAGTCGAAGTCGAGGTCGGTATCGAAAGCGACGGACAGACCGAAATTCGACGCGGTGTCTCGGTTGGACAAAGGGTGGTTGTGTCGTCGCAATTTCTCATTGACTCCGAGGCGAGCCTGAAAGGAATCGAAGCGCGCTTGAACGCCGAGCCGAGTCCGCCGGCACCGGCCGATGAAACTAAACCGGAATCATCGAGTGTTCAGGGAGCCAAGCCATGATCACCCGCACGATCCGATGGTCGATCGCAAACCGGTTTCTGGTACTGCTCGCCACTATCATGATCGGTGCCTGGGGGCTGTACGCCGTGCTCAGGACGCCGCTCGACGCGCTGCCCGACCTCTCTGATGTTCAAGTTATCATCCGCACCAGTTATCCGGGTCAGGCGCCGCGACTGGTCGAGAACCAGGTCACCTATCCGCTGACCACGACCATGCTCTCGGTGCCCGGTGCCAAGACCGTACGCGGCTATTCATTTTTCGGCGACTCGTTCGTCTATGTCCTGTTCCAGGATGGTACCGACCTGTACTGGGCGCGTTCGCGCGTGCTCGAATACCTGAATCAGGCGCAGTCACGGCTGCCGGCCACCGCCAGGTCCTCGATCGGTCCCGATGCGACCGGGGTGGGTTGGATCTATCAATATGCGCTCATCGATCGCACCGGAGCACTCGACACCTCGCAACTGCGGGCACTGCAGGATTGGTTTCTCAAGTTCGAATTGAAGACGGTCGCCAACGTCGCCGAAGTCGCATCGGTGGGCGGCATGGTGCGGCAGTACCAGGTGTTGCTCGATCCCGAGAAACTCGCGGCGTATCGAATTCCACACACCCGCGTCGTCGACGCGTTGCAGAAGTCGAACCAGGAGAGCGGCGGCTCGGTGCTCGAACTCGGCGAGGCCGAGTATATGGTGCGCGCCACCGGTTACCTGCAATCGCTCGAAGACTTCCGCAAGGTCCCTTTGACCACCACCGACGCCGGCGTGTCGGTCAGGCTCGGTGACGTGGCGCGTATCCAGATCGGCCCCGACATGCGCCGCGGCATCGGTGAACTCGACGGTGAGGGCGAGTCGGCCGGCGGTATCATCGTTATGCGTTCGGGCAAGAACGCGCTCGAAACGATCGCGGCTGTAAAAGAAAAGCTCGCGCAACTACAGGCCGGTTTGCCTCGCGGCGTCGAAATCGTGCCGGTCTACGATCGTTCCGGACTGATCGAGCGTGCGGTCGAAAACCTCGGACGCAAGCTACTCGAAGAATTCATCGTCGTGGCCGTGGTCTGCTTCATTTTTCTGTTCCACCTGCGCTCGGCGTTCGTCGCCATCGTTTCTCTACCTCTGGGTATTCTGGCTGCGTTCATCGTCATGCACTACCAGGGCGTGAACGCGAACATCATGTCGTTGGGTGGCATTGCGATCGCCATCGGCGCGATGGTCGATGCGGCCGTGGTGATGATCGAGAATACGCACAAACACCTCGAGCGTTGGGGTCACGAGCATCCCGGTGAAAAGCTGGTCGGCGAGGCGCGCTGGGGTGTCGTTGCCGACGCAGCGGCCGAGGTCGGACCGGCTTTGTTCTTTTCGCTCTTGATCATCACCTTGAGCTTCATTCCGGTGTTCACACTTGAGGCTCAGGAAGGGCGTCTGTTTTCACCGCTGGCGTTCACCAAGACCTATGCGATGGCGGCATCCGCCGCGCTTGCGGTCACCTTGATTCCGGTGTTGATGGGGTATCTGATCCGAGGGCGAATTCCCGATGAACGAGTCAATCCGCTAAATCGCCTGCTGATTTTCCTGTATCGGCCGCTCCTGAATGCGGTGCTGCGTGCGCCACTGCTGACCCTGGCCGTTACCGCGCTGTTGCTGGTGGCGAGTCTTTGGCCGCTGCAACACATTGGCGGTGAGTTCATGCCCAGGCTGGATGAAGGTGATCTGTTGTACATGCCCTCGGCCTTGCCGGGACTGTCGGCGGGCAAGGCCGCCGAATTACTGCAACAGACCGATCGCCTGATCAAGACACTCCCCGAAGTGGCGCGTGTCTACGGCAAGGCCGGCCGCGCCGAGACCGCGACCGACCCGGCGCCGCTCGAGATGTTCGAGACCACGATCCAGTTCAAGCCACGCGACCAATGGCGCGCGAACATGACGCAGGACAAACTCATCGAGGAACTCGATCGCATCGTCAAGGTGCCAGGCCTCGCGAACATCTGGGTGCCGCCGATTCGAAACCGCATCGACATGCTCGCTACCGGCATCAAGAGTGCGGTTGGTGTCAAAGTGGCCGGCGCAGATCTGGTCACCATCGACCGACTCGGTACAGAGATCGAGCGCGTGCTCAAGGATGTGCCCGGTGTCAGCAGCGCACTCGCCGAACGGCTGACTGGCGGGCGTTATGTCGATGTGATCATTAACCGCGATGCATCAGCACGCTTCGGCATGAACATCGCCGACGTACAATCGGTGATCACCTCGGCGGTCGGTGGCGAGAACATCGGTGAAGTCGTCGAAGGCCTGCAACGCTTCCCGATCAATGTCCGATACCCGCGCGAGCTTCGCGACTCGCTCGAGAAGTTGCGCCGCCTGCCGATCACCACCGAACGCGGCGCGCGGCTGGTGCTCGGCGATGTCGCCGAACTGCGCGTGAGCGACGGTGCGCCGATGCTGCGCAGTGAAAATGCGCGGCTGTCTGGCTGGGTCTACGTCGACATTCGTGGCCGCGATCTGCGCTCCGCCGTGCGCGACATGCAAAGAGTGGTCAACGAACGGGTCAAGGTTCCACCGGGTTATTCGATTTCGTGGTCGGGACAGTTCGAATTCCTCGAGCGCGCCACGGCGAGGCTGAAAATCGTCGTGCCGTTCACCTTGATGATCATCTTCGTGCTGCTGTATCTGACCTTCCAGCGATTTGACGAGGCGCTGTTGATCATGGCGACCTTGCCTTTCGCCTTGATCGGCGGGGTCTGGCTGATCTACCTGCTCGGCTACAACCTGTCGGTCGCAACCGCCATCGGCTTCATTGCATTGGCCGGCGTCTCGGCCGAATTCGGCGTGATCATGTTGCTGTACCTGAAACACGCCTGGGAGGCGCGAACCGCGCAGGGCAAGTCTGGCCAAGAGGACCTGGCCGAGGCGATTCGCGAGGGTGCGGTGCTGCGAGTCCGACCCAAGGCAATGACGGTGGCGGTGATCCTGGGCGGCTTGTTCCCGATCATGTGGGGCGAGGGCACCGGCTCGGAGGTCATGCAGCAGATTGCAGCGCCGATGGTCGGTGGCATGATCAGCGCACCCCTGCTTTCGATGTTCGTGATTCCGGCGGTGTACAGCCTGATGCGGCGCCGGAGCGCAGCAATCGTCGAACGAAAGGAGGTCGAATGAATAACGCTCGTCTCATGTACATGATGCTCGGCACGCTGATCAGCGCGAACCTGTTACTGGCAGGATGCGCGTCAACACCACCGATGGTCGCGCCGTTGGCCGAGATGCGCTGGATACCGACCGCGCGGGATCCGCACCGAACGCCGCGACCGCTTGTGGCCGTGTCGCTGGGCGCTGGTGCTATGCGCGGTTTCGCCCACATCGGTGTGATGCGCGCGTTCGAGCGCGCCGGCATCGTTCCCGACATCATTGTCGGCTCGAGCATCGGGGCGATCATCGGAAGCTTGTGGGCCGCCGGCCTGCCGTCCTCAAAGGTCGAGTCGATTTCAGACGAGTTGAGCTCGAAAGTGTTCACCGACTTTGCGCCCTCCTTCTGGCAAGTACTGACCGGCCGCTTCAAGGGCTTCGCAGGCGGCATTCGGATCGAGGAATTCATCATCCGGCATCTCGGCGAGCGGACTATCGAACAGTTGCCGATCCGCTTCGCGGTAGTCGCCGCCGACCTCAATAGCGGCGAAGCCGTTTCGATCAACGCGGGTCCGCTCGCAACAGCGGTGCGCGCCTCGTCGGCCCTGCCGGTCGCGTTGACGCCCATCGAGGTGACGATCAAAGGAGTCAGACGCGAGTTGACCGATGGCGGATTGGTCGAACCGGTGCCGGTGCGGACCGCGCACAAGATGGGCGCCGATATCGTTGTTGCGGTCGATATCGGTTACCGACCCAAAGAGGCGAACGTGCGAACCGTAGTCGATGTATTATTTCAAAGCATGCAGATCGCCATCAACGCGTTGCGCTACGAGCAGTTGAAGACGGCCGATCTGGTCATCGAGCCTACGCTCACTGAGCACGATATATCACGCGAGAACGCGGTACAGATGATTGCCGAAGGAGAACGCGCCGCACAGGCGGCGATTGCAGAACTGAGGAAGCGAATGTCGCGCTGAGCCAGGTTCGCGGTATCGGTTCGGAGCCGACCTGATCGGGCTTGCCGAAACCGACATGTCCAGGGTATACACTTTCCTCTCGATTCCAAATAGGAGCCTCTCACGCTCACGATCTGCAACCACGCGGCACGTGTGGGGACTATACGCATTTCCCACCTCGATCGAGTCAAGGCCTGATCGTGATCGAAGTCACCGCCGCATCAATCTCTAACCGAACTCGCCGCTGGTTGCCCTGGGTCGGCGGCCTGCTCGGGCTCGCTGCGCTGACTTGGGCGCTGCGCCGATTCGATGTCGACCGCTTCGGCAGAATCGTAGCTAGCGCCGACCTTCGGCTCGTTGCGCTGGTGCCGCTCTCGATCCTCGCCGAGCAACTCGTGCGCGCATGGAAGTGGCGGCAATTGCTGCACCCGCTGCGATCAGTCGGTCTCTTCTACCTGTTTGGGACCATCATGGCCGGTTACCTGCTCGCAATTCTGGTGCCGTTCGGCTTCGGGACGATCGCCCGTTCGTGGCTGGTGGCGCGTCGCGAAGAACTGAAGCTCGTGAGCGTGCTCGCGACGGTCGCGCTCGACCGGCTCACCGATGGTATCGTCTTCGCTTGTATGGTTCCGGCGGTGCTGTTGTTGGTCGTGTTCGACGACCCGACCGGCGGCATCCGCGCCGGCCTCGTCTCTGGAGGCGTCGGTAGCTTCCTGCTGTTCGGGACCGTGCTGATTGCACTGCTCGCGTATCGCCGAGGCATGCTGACCGCCGATGGCCGGATTGCCCGGCTCGTCGATCATCTGCCGATGCGTTTTGCACCCGCCGTGCGCCGGCTGACTGGCGCATTCGCCGAAGGCATCGTGTGGCCGCACGAGGCTTGGCGTGGCATCGGCATCCTGTTTGCCAGTGTGGCGATCAAACTGGTCGCCGCGACACACCTGCTGTGGGCTGGTTTGTCGATCGGCGTGCAACTGGCGATGTCGCAGTACCTGTTCATGATCGTCTTTCTCGGCTTTCTGATTATCCTGGGTCACTTCGTCCGCTTCGTGGGCAGTTTCATTATCGGCGGTGTGTTCGCTCTTGGACTGTTCGGCGTCAGCACCGAGCAGGCGCTGGTCATGGTGCTGATAGTCGAGACATCGAGCCTGCTTAGCATTGCTACGGTCGGCGCGATTTCGTTGTGGGCGCAAGGTGTCGTACTTGCCGATGTGCGAAACGCAAAGGGGCCGGACCGTGCAAGTGATGGTTGAATCCTTCCGCGGGTTCCAATGAATGTGCTGGTGCTTTCGACGGCACGTTGGCTGCTTCGGCGCACAGTGCGTTTCGAGAACGGCGCGGCATGCAGCCGCTCGAATGGCGACTTGGTCGATTTCGCGGCTATCGGCAACGCATCAACATGGAAGGTCGACCGAAGGGAAAGGCGGTGCCGACCAACATCTGCCCGTACATTGGTTGCAATTCCTCGATGCGGTGAAGCATGCGCAGTGACGCCAGCCTATGTCGGCGAATTGCCCTGCACACAGCATCCCGTCTGTTGTTGGATCGGCGGGCACTTCACGGAACCAAATGAGCAGAACACACAGCAGTCGCCTGGATTCGGACGCAGCAGTGTCCTGCAATGACTGCACTCATGGAAATACAGGCACGCGTCGGTGGGCATCGAACGGCAATCTGCAAAACCGCAATGCGGGCAAGTCAGCACAGAGTCGAATACGATTGTGCTCATGAGACTGCCTTCGGTAGTCCAGCCCACTGAGGAATCACCATGTAGTACGCGTTCAGCAGATACAGGCCTGTTGCGATCAGCGTAACTCCGGCCGCACCATTGAACGCCTGCCGAAATCTGCGCAGCGCGGGTAACCCTTCCATGCGTGAAAGCGTCCATGCGCCCAGAAGCATCGGCGCCGCACGACCCACGGCAAAGGCCAGCAACACAACCGCGCCCAATACGGGCGAGCCGAGAACGGCAACCACGCCCAGCAATGCGAGCAGCGCGGGCGTGCACACGGGGCATACGGCGACGGAGAATGGAATGCCGAGCAAAAACGCACCCCAAGCACCGATCGGCCGTCTTATTCGAAGCGCTAATGCCGACAAGGGAAGTTTCACCCAGCCCGTCCAGGCAAGTCCCAAAAGGATCAATACCGGGCCGAGCAGTGCACCCCAGACACGGCCCATGAGAGAGCTCACCCAATGCCCGCCCAGACCGGCCAATGCCCCAAGGACTACATGAGTGAGAATCATGCCGAGTATAAAAAGCCGGACCAAGCGTCGTGCCTCGCTCGGTTGACCCGCTTTGCTGACATAGGCCAGCGCTACCGGGATGGCCGCCACCGATACCGGACTGAAGCTGAATACCAGTCCGGCCATGAAACTGACCCCGGCCGATGCGTAGCCGACCGACTCGATCGAGTGGCGCAGTGTCTCGGGCGAAAGATCAAACACGTCGTGACCTGCTTTGCAGCGCCTGATACAGTTGCTTCGCCGTTGGCAGCGACGTGAAGACTAGCACGCCGTCGATTGCAATGGCTGGCAGGCTCAGAACACCCAGTTCCACCGCATAATCGATCGAGTCGAGGACATTGAGTTCCCGCCACTCGATGCCGTCGAAAGCCGCCTCTGCGGTAGATCGAAGTTCGGCCTTGCGCTGTATGCACTTGCCGCAGCCGGGTGCGTAGATCAGTTCGACTTTCATCGCTGCTGCACCTCGATACCTTCGACTTGTTCCAGCGCCGTCAGGATCGGGCAATCATCGACCGACAGATTCAGTTCCGCGCATTCGGCGAGCAGCCTGTCGAGCGAAGCGGACATGGCTTGCAGGGTTCGAATTTTGACGGCGAGTTGAAGTTTCTTTTCGATGGCGCGCTGTCGAACGTCGCCACAACACGCGCCTCGCGTCCGGCGCAGTTGCAGCAACTCGAGAATTTCTCCCAGCGTGAACCCGCATGACTGAGCATGCCGGATGAATTGCACCCGTCGCAATGCGTCCTCGCCGTACAAACGATAACCAGCAGTGCTCTTGGCGTCGGGAGCGAGCAGGCCCTCGCGTTCGTAATAGCGCAACGCATCCCGACTGATGCGGCCGGCGTCCGCCAGCTTACCGATCGTTAGCATCGACGCGACGTCATGCCTGTCCGAGTCCGAGTGCGCGCAGGCTTTGTTCATCCACGCCGACGCCGATGCAGCATGCGGCAAGAAGTCCATCAACTGCGACCGCCGGCACCGAGCGGACGCCGAGCGCTTTTGCCCGCTTCGCAACTTCGATATCGTTCATGTCGAGTACGTCGACATGGCAGGACGGGCAAGCCAGCCGTTGCACGAGGTCAACAATGTCGTTGCAGGCTGCACAGCCGGCACTGAAAACTTCAACTTTGCGTTTGATAGCCATCTTCGACTCCTGTTCAGGTAAGTGGCGTGGGACTTGATCGGGAACGGTTTTTATCGCGAGCACAAAACAGCTTAAACCTTGGAGTTAACTCGAAGGTCAAGCGATGATTATGCAATCGATCAAAGGAACTCGCGTAGTCCGCTGCGCTGAGTCGATCTCCAAGGTCGTCAGCGCACGGTCGGCGGCGGGATCAGATTCGAAAGACGCAGTGCGATATGGTGTGCGGCGGGGATGCCGCAACCAGTGCACCAGAGGTCGCCGCTGAACATTGTAGTGGGATTGGCACTTGTAGAATCGACGCTGTGCTGTAGAGCGCCAACAGCAGTACCGCTGGGACAGTCAGTTTTGATGCCTGATCGCTCTGCTGACCATACTTGCAGTGCTCGGCGCACAGATTGGAGGATGACAAAGCCATTGCTCCGGTCGTGCAATCACGATCGGAACTGAGCATCGCAACTGCGACTGAAGGCACGTTGGGGGATTTTCCTGAGCGGCGGCGGCTGCCGAGGTCCAAGCGTCGGCCGTAGGCGCAGACCGCCGCATTGGGCACGCATAAGCTGCAATCGCCCACTGCGCAACAAGCAGCAGGCCGATGAGGCTTCGGGCTACCATCCGACCGAAGGAACGAGTACAACCCCACAAATTCAGATTTATGCTAGATTCTCAACAATGAAGTTTCTGACTTGGCGAGCATTTTTTGCCTGCGTGTTGATTTTCGCGATTCCTTTTCAAGCGATAGCGTCAACCCGCATGCTCGCTTGCGGCCCTAGCCACCATCGAATGCTTGGCTCGACTCCTCAACCCGCCGAGTTGTCGGAATCCATTGATCATCACGCCGCGCACGCCGCAGCGTACGATCACCACAGCGCCCACGAATCCGGTTCGCCGCAAGCCTCATCCGATATTGTCTCTGACGATGTTCCATCAGATGACGTTTCGTCCTTAAGTTCAGTTCATCATAGTGCCCAGTCCAAGTGCAACTCTTGTGCGCCATGCTGTACTGGTCTGATTCTCGTCGGCGAGTTTGCGATTCACCTCGACAACTCCGCATTGGATGCTGATTTTCCGGCCGTGCCGCCGCTACATTGGCCTGCCCACTCGAGTAGCTTGGACCGCCCTCCTCGACGCATCGCTGCCTGAACGCAGCATACGCTTGACGGC
>JANORY010001344.1:0-1666 GCA_031415535.1 Burkholderiales bacterium
GACGGTCAGCGCCAGGGCAGTGAGCACCCATCTAAGATCCCCTGACAGTTGCGAAGCGACGAGAAGATTGATGATTGGCATGTGATAGATATACAAGCCATAAGAGATGTCGTTACCGCCCAAGAATCGGGAGGCATTGGGCAAGATGAATGCGAGGCCCAAAGTGACTGTGGCGAGCGCGAAAAATGACAACGGATCGGTGTGATTGCCCCAGGAATCAAGCGATGTGACGTTGACCAGCACACGCATCAAGGCAAATGCAAGCACACCAGCCAGTACCGCTAACGGACGCGGTTTATCGAAGAAGCCTTCGACATAAAACAAGCTGCCGGCGAGAAACATATAGAGCCAGGGCAGAAATGAAACCTGCAGAAGTTTACTGACGCGTTTTGATTCGTCGAAGTTCGGCAGCCCATGAACGACGAGAAGATTCACCGCCATCGAACACAGCAAGGCGGTTAACAGCGTTTTTCGCAGGCCAAATTTGCGCGACATCGCGGCCAACGCCGACGTCAGCAGATAAAACTGCAACTCGACCGCTATAGTCCAGAGACTGCCGTTAAGCACACCGACGCCGAAGCCGCGCAGAAAATCCGGATTATAAAACTGCACGAATGTTGCCTGGCCCAATAGCCAAAGCCAGAACGAATGGCTCGACAACTGATCGGCATTGATCACCCCTCGTTCTACGACTAGGGCGACTGATAACAGCAGGCAAACGAGCAGCGCCGGATACAGTCGAAGAAATCGATTCAAGGCAAACTGTTTCCAATCGGGCGTTTTTTCGTAAGCGCGCCAGATCAGGACACCGCTGATGGCGAAAAAAATCGGTACGCCCGGAAACAACCCCAGGAAATACGACCAACGCTCAAAGCCGGTACCGCCAATGAATTGGATGCTGTGAGAAATACCGACCTGTAATGCAGCCAGCAACCTCAATAGATCGAGGGCATTCTCGGGGAGGTTTCGCTTCAAGTGGAGTAATTTTTTCGGGCTGGCAGGAGCGCGCGTTTGAACAGATTTTCGTATTGCGTCATGATATTTGCGACGCAAAGGGCGCTGACGTCGGGCGATTCCGCGCAGGGCGCTTTTGCCAGTGCATCCATCGCCTCGGCCAGGGCCTGCGCGTTGCGATCTGGAAGCAGTGTGATGCCTCGGCACAAGCCAATCAAATCATCCAGCCCGTTGACATTTGCAAAGGCTAATACTCGAGTGCCGCAGGCGAGCGCTTCCAGGGCAACGTTTGGCATTCCCTCGTACTGGGAGGAGATGACCAGGGCCTGCGCCTGTTCAAAATACGGATAGGGGTTGCTGATGTAGCCCAGGAAATGCACACGATCCTCAATGCCGAGGCTGGCGGCGTGTGCCTTGAGCGGCTCCAGCAGCGTGCCTGCGCCCAAAATGGATAAGTGAATCCGCGAGTTCTTGCACAAGGAGATTGCCGTCAGTAATAGTTCAAAATCTTTCGCCGGGTCGAGCCGTCCGGCTGCCAGCAGTGAGACGGCGTCCTTCGGGAGATACTGGGCAGAAACCGGTTCCCTGGATAACCCGCGAATTCGGTCAATATCGACTGGATTGTGAATCACTTCAAGTTTGCGCTCGTCGAGCTGAAAAGCCTCGCTCAAGTCGCTGCGCATCAGGCGCGACTGGCAGACGATGACTGAAA
>JANORY010001345.1:0-9642 GCA_031415535.1 Burkholderiales bacterium
CAATGGCCGACCGGTGCGCACGCGGATGACCGAATTGACGCGCGAGTTATCCCAGTTGGGTGTCTGGGTTCGCTTGCATTACGTCTACCCCTATCCGCATGTCGATGAGGTGGTCGGGCTGATGGCCGAAGAGGCCGGGCGCGGCACTTTGTTACCCTATCTTGATGTGCCTTTTCAGCACGCTGATCCGGCGATTTTGAAGGCGATGAAACGGCCGGCGTCGGGTGAGAAAAATATTGAGCGCATCAGAGCATGGCGAAAGATTTGCCCGGACCTGACGATCCGCAGTACCTTTATCGCCGGGTTTCCTGGGGAAACCGAGGCGCAGTTTCAGACCTTGCTGGATTTCCTGACGGAAGCGAAGCTCGATCGCGTCGGTTGTTTTGCGTATTCGCCCGTCGAAGGTGCCAGCGCCAACGCGCTGGCCAATCCGGTCGCGGACGACATCCGCGCCGAACGCCAGCAACGATTTATGCAGACTCAAGAAAAAATTAGCCGAGCCAGGCTCGCCAGGAAAGTTGGAAGCTCGGTGCGGGTGCTGATCGACAGTCTCGAGGGCAAACGCGCGATCGGGCGCTCAGCAGCCGATGCACCGGAAATTGACGGGCAGGTATTTATCGAACCGCCTACCAAACTTAAGGTTGGGGATTGGGCCGAAGTCGAAGTCATTGCCAGCGATGATCACGACCTTTACGCTCGAGTGGCACAGCACACGAGGCTCAGCTAAAGAAGTTGAGTGCCGCATCGAGTGCGCAGTAGTTCAACGAGAATAAGGCCTGTTTGCGTACCACCGGTTTAGCGCGATAGGCAATCGACACACCGGCAATTGACATCATCTTCAGATCATTCGCGCCGTCGCCGGCGACAATCGCCTGTGCCGGCGAGCAGCCCATCGAGCGGCAGGTTTCCTCGACAATTCTTTGCTTGACCATGGCGTTGACGATTTCGCCAATCAAGCCGCCCGTCAACTGTCCGTCGCGCACCTCGAGCACATTGGCTCGGACAAAATCCAGCGCCAATCGTTGTTGTAATTGCTCCGCAAAAAAAGTGAAGCCACCGGATACCAACAGGACCTGCAGTCCGGCCGCTTTGGCAGTTGTGATCAAGCGCTCGACGCCAGGGCTTAACCGCAGCCGTTCGTCATAAATGTGCTGCATGGCCTGGGCGGGCATGCCGGCCAACAACTTCAGTCGGCGGCGCAAACTTTCGTTATAGTCGGTGATCTCACCACGCATGGCCGCTTCGGTAATCGCTGCAACTTCAGCCTTCTTGCCGAAATAGTCGCCCATTTCATCAATGCACTCGATCGTGATCAGCGTCGAGTCCATGTCGAACACCAACAGTCGAAAGTCAGACAAATGGCTTTCTGCTTCGATCCAGGCAGCGTCGACGCTGAACTGCTCGCCAAGACTTGCCGCCGCCGCTCGATTGCCAGTTGGCCACTGCCACCGAGCCAGCGCCGTGCGGTGTTCAAACGGTCGCGAGCCCAAACGTTCGGACAGCGCCGAAATCTGCGCTGCGTTTAAGGCCGGATGCTGCACCAGTAACTGACTCATCGCTTACTTGCCTTGGCAAAGACCGCCGGTTGCGCAGCAGTTCTCAAACCTGATCCCGACGCATTAAGCGCCACTGGTGTCGCGAGCAAACTCAAGAGTTCGCGAACCTTGGCGACACGCGCCTTGTAGTCGACCGTCTGGATACTGAAACGCAGTCGATCCTGACCGGCCAGCTTGGCGTCGCGCCGCGACTGTATAAAGGCGATGATGCGCTCCGGCGCGATCGCTGGATTCGGGCCGAATTGCATCAGAATCGCCTCGCTGGAGGCATCGATTCGCGTGATCCCGAGCGGGGTCGATTGCAGTCGCAGCTTGTGGGTATCGATCAGCGCTCGAGTTGCCTCGGGCGGTGCGCCAAAGCGATCAATGATCTCCTCTTGCAGCAGCAGCAATTCATCCGGTTCAGCGCAATTGGCCAAGCGCTTGTAAAGTGTCAGGCGATCATGAATATCACCGCAGTAGTCTTCCGGCAAGCGCGCTGGCACATGCAGATTGATCTCGGTTACCGCCGCCAGCGGTGCGCTCAGATCCGGTTCGCGACCAGCCTTCAGCGCGCGTACGGCCACATTGAGCATCTCCGAATACATTGAAAATCCAACTTCCTGAATATCACCTGATTGCGAATCGCCGAGCACTTCGCCGGCGCCTCGAATCTCGAGATCATGCATGGCCAGGAAAAATCCGGAACCGAGTTCTTCCATCATTTGAATGGCCTCGAGCCGTTTGGTGGCATCCTTGGTGATGGCGGTTTCATCGGGAATCATCAGATAGGCATAGGCCTGATGATGCGAGCGGCCGACCCGACCACGCAACTGATGCAGTTGCGCCAGCCCGAACCGGTCAGCCCGATGCATGATGATGGTATTGGCCGAGGGCACGTCAATACCGGTCTCGATAATCGTTGAGCACAGCAGCACGTTGAAGCGCTGCTGGTGAAAGTCGCGCATGACATGCTCCAGATCGCGCTCCGGCATTTGGCCATGGGCAATCGCAATGCGCGCCTCGGGTACGAGTTTCTCCAGCATGATGCGGCGATTTTCAATCGTCGCAACTTCATTGTGCAAAAAGTACGCCTGACCGCCACGCTTGAGCTCACGCAGCAAGGCTTCACGAATAATGCCGTCGCTTTCGCGACGCACAAAGGTCTTGATCGCGAGCCGGCGCTGCGGCGCGGTCGCAATCACTGAAAAATCGCGGATGCCTTCAAGGCTCATGGCCAGAGTTCGCGGAATCGGTGTGGCAGTCAAGGTCAGGACATCGACCTCGGAGCGCAGCGCCTTCAGCACTTCTTTCTGGCGCACGCCGAAACGGTGCTCCTCATCAATAATGACCAGCCCAAGGCGATTGAATTTGAGCTGCGCCGACAGCAGTTTGTGCGTGCCGATGGCGATGTCGAGCTTGCCGGAATTAATGTCATCGACCGCAATCTGGATTTCCTTGCTCGATCGAAATCGTGACAGCTCGGCAATACGCACCGGCCAATTAGCGAATCGATCTGAAAATGTCTGAAAGTGTTGCTCGGCCAGCAGCGTCGTCGGCGTCAGGATTGCGACTTGTTTGCCGTCCGATACCGCCACAAACGCGGCGCGCAATGCCACTTCGGTCTTGCCGAAGCCAACGTCGCCGCAGACCAGTCGGTCCATCGGTTTGCCGGCGACCATGTCCTGGATTACCGCATGGATGGTGGCTAATTGATCCGGCGTTTCCTCAAACGGAAAGCCCTCGGCAAACGCTTCGTAATCGCCCGAATGGAACTTGAATGAATGGCCCTGCCGGGCGGCTCGCCGGGCATAGATATTGAGCAGCTCGGCGGCGGTGTCGCGCGCCTGTTTGGCGGCGCGTGACTTGGCTTTCTCCCATTGGCCGGAGCCCAGCATGTGCAAAGGCGCGGTCTCCGGATTGGCACCGCTGTAGCGCCCAATCTGATGCAATTGCGCGACCGGCACATAAAGCTTCGTGTCGTTGGCATAAACCAGATGCAGGAATTCACTTTCGCCATCGCCCAGATCAAGGGTAATGAGACCCAGGTAACGTCCGATGCCATGCTGGGCATGGACCACCGGATCGCCCGGGCGCAACTCGGACAGATCGCGAATGATGGCATCGACATTGGTCTGCTGATCTCGTCGCCCGCGCCGTGCCTTGCGAACCGATTCGCCGAACAGTTCAGACTCGGTAATGATGCTGATGCCGCCGTCGAGTAGCGCAAAACCTTCCACCAGCGGCGCAACCGACAGCGCGACCGGTAAACCAGACTCATGGAACGCGGCCCAGTCGGCAACCAAGGGCAGATTTAAACCGTGCTCATTGAACAGTTGGTTCAAGGTTTCGCGTCGACCTTGTGACTCGGCAACGATCAGCACCGGCGCTACTTGAACATCGAGATAGTGTTGTAAAGATGCGAGCGGCGCAGCGGCGCGCCGATTGATGACGACCGATGCCAACGCGGTGCTGAAACTTCGAGCGCGGGACCTTCGGCTGGCCGCTCCGGCCGACGGCTCGGGAGGGTCATCGGATTGGCGTCCAGGCTCGCCGTCGACGAGCGGGCTGGCCAGGCTCCATCGGCTGCGTTGCTTGGCAGCGATAAAGAAGGTCTCCGGTGGCAACAGTATTTCGGCGGGCGTAAGCACCGGCCGCGCGGAATCGTGCGACAGGAATTTGTAGCGTTGTTCGGTGTCGGTGAAAAACTTCCGCAATGCGCCGTCAACGTCGCCGTGCGTCGCGATCACAGCACTGCTTGGCAGAAAATCAAACAGGCTGGCGGTCTGCTCAAAAAACAGCGGCAGATAATACTCAAGGCCGGCCGTCATGATGCCGTTGCCAATATCGCGATAGATTTGAGTCTTTGAAGGGTCGCCTTCGAAGCGTTCCCGCCAACGACCGCGAAACGCGGTGCGCGATACTTCATCGGTCGGAAATTCTCGCCCGGGCAGCAGACGAATCTGCGCAACCGGAAACAGGCTGCGCTGATTGTCCGGATCAAAAGTGCGAATCGATTCAATTTCGTCGCCGAGCAGATCCAGCCGATACGGTAGCGCCGATCCCATCGGAAAGAGATCGATCAGTCCGCCACGCACGCAATACTCGCCGGGCCGCACCACTTGCGACACGTGCTCATAACCGGCCAGTACCAGTTGTTGACGCAACGCCTGTTCATCGAGTTTTTGCCCCTTGTCGAAGAAAAACGTTCGCGAGGCCAGATACGACTTAGGTGCGAAGCGATGACAAGCGGTAGTTGCGCTGGTCAGCAGCACGCGCGATTGATTTGCGCCCATCGCTTGCAGCGCATCGAGCCGCAATGAAATCAGATCCTGGTGGGGCGAGATACTGTCATAGGGCAAGGTCTCCCAATCGGGCAGCAACTGTGGCGTGATCGACGGCTCAAAAAATGTGATTTCCTGCGCCAGTCGTTCGCAGTCTTGTGCGTGAGCGGCAATCACCACTAAGGGTCGATTGTGCCGGGCTGCGAGTCTGGCCAACAGTAGAGCGTCGGATGAACCCTGGCAGTGCGGTAAGGCGAACACCTGTCCGGCCTTGGGCTCTGCTACGAATTCAAGTGACGGGGTGGGGTGAGGCGCGGTCGAAGTTGAGTTATTCAAGAATGGGATGAGCGGCTAAAATCAACATTTTATTCCTGCCGACGCAGGTGTTCGGTCGCCGGCCCTGTTTCCTGTCAGGTTTGCACATGATTATCAGTTCAGAGGCAGCGATTTCCTCCGATGACCTGGAGCTAGCCTGGCATGCCATTGTGCCGGCAGCAGGCAGCGGGCGCCGACTCGGGCTTGCGACGCCCAAGCAGTATCTTTACCTCGGTGACCGAACCATTTTGCAACGGACAGTCGACACCTTGTGTGCCTGTGCCTGGATAAGAACTATTCTGGTTGTAGTCGCGCCGGACGATCAGATTGCCGAAGACCTGCTGCGCGACCGTCCACGCGTGCGGGTCTGCAAAGTAGGCGGTCAAACCCGCCGCGATTCCGTGCGAGCGGCACTGGCCTGTCTCGAGCAGGTCGCAGACCAGGATTGGATCTTGGTGCATGACGCGGCCCGGCCGGCATTAACGGCACAATTACTCGAACGACTCAAAGAGGGCGTGCAGAATGATCCGGTCGGTGGCTTGCTGGCCTTGCCGATTGCCGATACAGTCAAGCGTCAAACTTCCGGGTCGCTGCACAGAAGCGCCGACACGGTTGACCGGGATGGATTATGGCAGGCGCAAACGCCGCAGGTTTTTCGTCGCGGGCTGCTTCAAAAGGCGCTCGATCAAGCCCCAAGCGCAACCGACGAAGCATCAGCGATTGAGTCACTGGGCCAGCAACCGCTGCTGATTCTCGGTGCCCGCGAGAATTTCAAAGTGACCACCCTAGAGGACTATGCGCTCATGCAACAGTTATTGACCGCAGCGACCGCAAAACCGGTTTTTCGAATCGGCCAGGGCTATGACGTCCATGCGCTGGTGCCGGGGCGGCGCTTGTTACTCGGTGGCGTTGAAATCGCCAGTGATCTGGGCTTGTTGGGCCACTCGGATGCGGACGTCTTAACGCATGCGCTGATCGATGCCTTGCTCGGTGCCGCGGCACTGGGCGATATTGGTCAACATTTTCCAGATCATGATCCGCAATACGCGGGTGCTGACAGTTTGCAGTTGCTCAGTGAAACGCTCGTCAAGGTTCGGCTGGTCGGCTACGTACCGGTCAACATTGATGCTACCGTCATTGCGCAAACCCCCAGACTGGCAAGCTATATTGAAGCGATCAACGCAAACCTGCAACGCGTCTGCGCCATGCCGGCCGGCAGCATCAATGTCAAAGCCAAGACCAATGAAAAACTCGGCTTCGAAGGCCGTAGCGAAGGTATCGTCGCGCAGGTTGTAGTGCTGATCGAGTTTAAGCCAGATCCTTGACAAGGGCATTGCGCAGATCGGCCGGTACCGGGCTGGCGCTAAACGGATAGGCCGCATGATCGCAGCCTGCACTCATACTCACGCCATACTTCATCGCGGCCGCCATGTCCTCGGTCAATTCAAAGCGTAGAAAGTGCACGGCAGAGGTCTTTTCGTCATTCTCGCGTTCAAGGTCTTCATCGGCGATGGCGTACACCTTGGCAGCACCTTCGATCTGAATCCAGACCTTGCGCTCAACGCCTTTCAGTTGCCCCAGTGCCCGGCGGCGTACTTGCGGATCGTCATACTCAATCAGCATCGTTGCCTTGAAGTTGCGGCCATCAGGTACCAGTGGGTTATAGGCCGCCAACTCATCCTGAATACCGACATCCTCGAATATTTTCTCGATGCGCAACATTTCCTGAATCTGGTAGCGCACGGTCAGTTCATCCTCGAACAACAAGGTGAGGTGATCGCCGATTGCCAGCTTGCGCTGCTTCTTGTGATCAAGCACCTGCTTGCGGAATGAATTGCGAGTCCTCGAATAGGCCTCCAGGGTCATCAATGATTCACGGGTAACGTGTGGCATGTTCAATATCCTTTTTTGGCTTCAGAGGGTGTCGGGCAAACCATAGGCCATGCGCACCAGCGTAATCGGATGCGCCAGCCGATCGCTCATATCAACACCACTTAGTTGAATTCCTTCGTTAATGTGATGCCCGGCCAGTTGACAATCCGAGGCGATCCATTGGCTTGCACCTTGTGGATGTTCTTTCATCTGCCGGAATACCGGCCGACCAATTTTCAGCGCCGTTTCATGGAACTCTTGTTTTACGCCCCAAGTACCAGCATGACCGGAACAACGCTCGATAGTGTCGACGTGGGTACCTGGGATCATTTCAAGCAGTTCACGGGTCTTTTGACCGACATTTTGTACCCGCAAGTGACATGCGATATGGTATGAAACATTGCCTAAGGGGACGCTAAAGTCGGTTTTCAGCAAACCATCCTTGGCGCGTTGCACCAGATACTCGAAGGGATCGAACATGGCTTTTCGAACCGCCTGGACATCGGCATCGTCGGGGAACATCAGCGGCAGCTCTTGTTTGAACATCAGGCCACAGGACGGAATCGGCGCCAGGATGGCGTAGCCGGCGCGTGCCAATTCCGCCAAGGCAGGAATATTTTTTTCCTTCAGCTTGGCGACCGCCTCCAGATCGCCCAACTCCAACTTTGGCATGCCGCAACAGGACTCCTGTTTGGCCAGTACATGGGGAATCAGATTGTGATTGAGCACCTTGACGAGGTCGTGACCAATGCCCGGTTCGTTGTAGTTGACGTAACAGGTTGAAAAGATCGCGACCTTGCCCGGCGTGCGCTGACCATCGCGAACTGGATGCGGTTTTGATTGAGCGGCATGTGAGCGGAATTTTCGGGACGTAAATTCCGGCAGCCAGGCGGTTTCGTGAACCCCCAGATATTTTTGGAGCTGCTTGCGAAAGGTCGGACTTTTGTTGGCTTTATTAACCACCTGCACGACCACCGGAATGCCGGCCAGCTTGCCGTTACGATCGGTCGAAGACAGCGCGTTGTCGCGAAACTTGGCGGGCGTACCGCGCCTGAACTGGATCGCTTTGGCCCGCAACATCAGATGCGGGAAATCAAGATTCCAAGGGTGCGGCGGGACGTACGGGCACTTGGTCATGTAACAGACATCGCACAGATAGCACTGGTCAACCACCTTCCAGTAATCGTCTTTCTTCACGCCATCGACTTCAAAGGTCGAACTCTCGTCGACCAGATCAAACAGGGTTGGGAACGAGTTGCACAGACTCACACAGCGGCGGCAGCCGTGACAGATGTCGAAGGTTCTTTCCATTTCCTTCAAACAGGACTGTTCGTTGTAAAAGTCTGGATTTTTCCAATCCAGCGGATGCCGGGTCGGGGCTTCCAAAGATCCTTCGCGGGCGCTCATAGGGTAAGGTTCCGATTGCTCAGCAGGGTGTTCATCGCAGGGTGTCAATGTTTAGGGGGCAGGGCGGATTGATAAGTGTTTCACGCTACTGGGTAAAAATAAGGGGAGCATCAAGATGCTCCCCCGTTTGACTCAGTCTGTCATCAGCTTGCCGGCAGGCTGATGAACAACGGTCGCTTGACCGTTCTACTTCAGACCTCCAGAGTTTCCAGCGCCTTGGCGAAACGATTGGCATGTGAACGCTCGGCTTTCGCCAGCGTCTCAAACCAATCGGCGATTTCTTCAAATCCTTCCTGGCGCGCCGACTTGGCCATGCCCGGATACATGTCGGTGTACTCGTGAGTTTCACCGGCGACCGCCGCTTTCAAGTTCTGCGACGACGAGCCGATTGGCAGATCGGTAGCCGGATCGCCTACCTGTGCGAGATAGTCAAGGTGGCCATGCGCATGACCAGTTTCGCCTTCGGCGGTGGAACGGAACAGAGCAGCGACTTCAGTTGCACCTTCAACGTCTGCCTTGTTTGCAAAGTATAGGTAACGACGGTTCGCTTGGCTTTCGCCCGCGAAAGCCGCTTTCAGATTGTCGTGGGTTTTAGTCCCTTTAAGGCTGGGCATGGAGAAATCCTTTCAAAACTACGAATGCTGCACCGGACGGGCGCAGGACGGGAATCCGACACTGGATTATCGACGAATGACGGCGCTGACCATCTACCGTTGAAGTAAGTCTAGGGTTAATCCGGACCGCAAGCAAATTGAATATCCAAATGCCCTCGATTAGCGCTGGCTATGGCGCTCGTTCACCTGCGCTGTGAGTGTGGCTTGCCAAGACGTAGGGCGAATGACTAGCCCTTGGCAAGTACGCGCGGTGCGTCGGGCAGGCGGATATTGACGATCAGCCCACCATCAGAGGCATTGGATAGTTCGCATTTGCCGAGATAGCGGCGCGCCAGGCGGTCAACAATCGTCAGCCCCAGACCACTGCCGCCTTCGTAACTGCGTGCGTCATCGGCACGCGAGAACGGCCGCAATAGTTTCGGCAACTGTTGCGGCAAGACGCCGGGGCCATGATCGCGTATGGAAAGCTGAACTCCGGTGCTTGGATTCGAGCGTCGACTACGCTCGGGGGACAGCGCTCTGGCATCAATCTCCAGCCGGGCGATTTCGTCATTCGGTGTACGGCCATAACGGCGCGCGTTCTCCAATACATTACTCAACATGCGCTGCAAATCC
>JANORY010001346.1:0-3739 GCA_031415535.1 Burkholderiales bacterium
TCTGGCAGGCATGCGAAAATGCATGCGATGAAGACACGCTCCTCCAATTCCTCCAGTGAACTGGAAATCGAAGCCCGGTCAGGCCCGGCCTTGGAGGACTGGAATCTGCTTCGCTCGTTTATCGCGGTCTATGAAACCGGCACGCTGACCGGGGCGGCGACCCGCCTAAAGACGACGCAACCCAGTATGGGCAGACACTTGCGCGAGTTGGAGGCTTCACTGAAGGAACCTTTGTTTGTGCGTCTGCCCGGCAAGCTCAAGCCAACGGCGAGAGCTGATGTTTTATTCGAAGCCTTATTGGGGATGCGCCACGCAGTCAGGGAAGCTGAAAGTATTTTTGCCGAAGGTTCAGCCAGTGTCGTGGGCGTGGTGCGGCTCGCGGTATCGGAAGCCTACGCCTACCATGTGATCCCGGCGATTCTGGTGCCCTTGCTCGAGAAGAACCAAGATCTTGAAATTGAAATGTCAGTCTCAAATCAGACCGATAATTTGCTGCGCCGAGATGCCGACATCGCCGTCCGATTCTTTCGGCCCTCGCAAGACAGCCTGATCGCCGTCAAAGTCGGCGAGACCGAGTTAGGTCTCTTCGCACATGAGGATTACCTGGCGCGTCACGGCGTACCGGGCGACATTGAATTGAACGCTAGCGGCGTCTTGGCGGGTAACGATCGCGAACCCCTGCCGATGGTTGGTGTGGTGCAAGGCCCTGCGCCCAAGTCGCCGGTACGGTTTCGATTCAGGACCGACTTCGTTCTGGCGCGCGAGGCTGCAGCGATGAGCGGCAGCGCCATTGCGATGATGTTTACCGATATCGCCAAGGAAAAACCGCAACTCAAACGGGTGCTCGCCGAGCGAATCCGACTAAAGCAGGAAGTCTGGCTTTGTGCTCATGAAGAGCTTCGCCGCAGCGCTCGGATGCGCTATGTGTGGGAGCATCTGGAGCGCGCGCTGCGGCAGCGATTTCGTTGATTTTGGCGGCGCAGCGATTTCGTTTCCGCAGCTCTTTGGCAATGTGGTGTCAGTGCCGTAAACAGCGCCCCCTGTTCAGCATTGATTTCGGGCCGTTTCTCGCTCTTGGCACAGAACAACCCGCACCTGAAAGAACTCGTCCGTCAACGCAGAGTCATCCGGCAACGCATCGACGCGGTAATCGCCAAGGGCATGTCGATGTCAGTTCCGGGTAGACGTCGACCCTCAAGTAGCCTCAATGAATCTGGTCGAACCGCAGCCGACCGCAATTGCCGTTATTCCGTGAAGTCGCGATCCATCTCAGCTACACGCCTGCCTGCAGTCAAAGAAAGGGATTGGTGACCCGCACATTGCCATATCGCTGATCGCGAAGGGTGCCTGACTGGCCCTTACCGGTAACCGACGATTTGGCCGTAGCGCGCGCCTGCGCAAAACTTTCCATTAGTCGTGTAGTTGCAGCACGGCGAAGTTCGGATTCATCCGCTTCGGCGTCTGCGCTATCTTGAACTAAAAATTCCCGAATCTTGGCGCTCAGTGAGGTGCCTTCCTGAATGGCACGAACCCGCGCTCTGCGCACAACGGTTTCATCAAGAGAAACCGTTAAATTCGTCATGTTGACCCTTTCGTTCTTGCGAGCCTTCTTCATCATATCGATGGACGTTAACATCGAGTCACGTGTAACTTCACGTGTTTACGTGAGATGTTTTGCTACAACGCGCATGCTAGCAAATGACCGAATTGCTGGAAAGTGCGGATTTATTTTCGTAGCCCTCGCAGTCGTAATGCCTAGTCAATACCCAACTCGATTGGCGCAAAGCCTTCCAATGCGAATTCAAAGCGCTGACCGGTCAGCGGAAACTTCGAGGTGACCAGGCTGCCGAGAATTGCAACTTCGCCGGCGCGCATGGTCAGTCCCCGCTTCGATGTGTGGCTGGCCAGCCAGGCCAGCGCGTCGAGCGGATGGCCCAGCAGGTCGCGGCCGACACCGCTGCCGATAGTCTGGCCGTCCAAGGTCACAACCCCGGCGATCGCCGCCAAATCCAGCGACTGCCAATCGGTGCGTCGCTGCCCGAGCACCGCGCCTTCGTTCCAGGCGTTATCGGCCACGAGCTGCAGACCATGCCGGTTCAAGGTCGAATAGTCAGCCCCGCGGTCATCGGCCAGCTCGAACGCCGGTCGCACTGCGGCGATCGCAGGCGCAACGGTGTCGCGATCGTAGCCGCCGGGCAGCGGTGGCAGATCCCGGCCCAGCTCGACCGCGATTTCGAACTCAATCAGCAAGCGGCCGTAGCCGGCGGCGCGGGTGCGCGCCGGACTCTTGACCACTTGCCTGGTGTGCAGGCGTCCTGCGATCGGCTCGCTGAGTCCGACGAACTGCTGCATCGTTTGATTCGACAGAGCAATCTTCCAGCCCATCGGCGCGCCGCAATCGCGTGCCTTGGCGGCAACGAACGCGTCTTGAGTGGCGTAGGCTTGGGCGACATCAGCGGGCGCGCAATCATGCGGCAGGGCGCTGAACGGGCGTTTATGGCGATGCTGCTCAATCAGCCATTTACAGGCTCGGGCCGAAAGACCTGTGCCGCTTGATTGGCGATTTGGCGTGCTCGATCTACGGTTCGACATTGATTGCTCGCTCATTAAATTTTCACGGTACTTCGATCTGACAATGTGGTGCAAGCTGCAGGGCTTGAGATAATCGTACAGAAGTCAATCGTAAAGAACCAGACACCGCGTCTCAATGCTCCATCGGTCTGGCGCATCGGGTGGTGTTGACGGATCTTTAAACGCGCTGTGAAAACTGAAGGTGCAGGGGGATTTCGGATCGCTGGCATCGTGCTTGGCACCTAAAGAGCGCGCCATCGGACCCGCCGAATCCCACTGTTTGATGAGTAGCGCTTCGCCGCGCGTAATGCCTGGATAATAAAACCATTGGTGTTCGGCTGAGTGCTTGGCAAAGTAGTTCTCGCCGATCCGATCCTGGTAGTGAATCTCGAACACCACCAGATCGTCAATGTGCACCGACTGCGCGTCGCACAGCGCCAGTGGATGCGTTGCAACCGGCTCGGCGGCAATGTTGCGCCAGACGTTGATGATCGCAAAACGACCGCCGTGATCCAACACGCGCTCGGCGTCGCCAGGCCGGATTAGCGACTCACCTTCGGCAAGAACGACACCGCGCAAGGTGTCGTTGGTCGTGGGCGGCTGGCTTAGATCGCGCAGCCGCTTCGGGGCGCTGGTCAAGGTGTAGTCGCCGTGCACGGTCAGCGCCGGGCCTTGGACTTGTTGTCCGCCCGCAATCCGCTTGCCGCTTTGTTTGCCGGTGACCGAGCGCACGTTATGGTCAAACGCGATCGCCCGTGCGCCCGTGTGCGCGCTGACGATTTCGGCGCACTGCGGGTAGTATCGATGCACCACTTGCTCGTGGTTCAGAAAATCAATGCCATCGATCGCATCGGCCTCAGTGAGCAACTCGTAACCGTTCCTCGTCAAGGTTTGCTGGGCGCTGCCTTGTAGTAAACGCGCGTTGCGAATCTTCATCAACTGCTTTTCGCGATTCACGCCTTCGGTGCCCGCATCACTGCCGTCCGGGTCGCGCCGCGTCAACACTTTGCCGTTACGGTACAGCGATGACTGCGCCTGACTGCTCAAGTAGTTCAAATGACCGGTTGTCTGCATGGCTTTGCTCGATGGATTCAAATATTTGTTGATGGACTCTATTTCCGTCAGATTATCATCCCGTAAGCCCTATTCTGCTTAGCCGGTTAGACTG
>JANORY010001347.1:0-2975 GCA_031415535.1 Burkholderiales bacterium
TCGATCACGATCGGCTGGCCAAGGCGCTCGCTCAACGGCTGCGCCAGCGCCCGAGTGAAGGTATCGCCAACACCACCCGGAGGATACGGTACGATGATTCGCAGCGGCTTGCTCGGCCAGGTTTGCGCTTGCGCAAGCGCCGCGCCGGGTAGCGACGCCAAAAGACAAAGCGCACCCCACAGACTGAGCGCCGCCGAGAGTGTCAACGCCGTTGAGCGGGACCGCGCCGACGACCAGAGACGTGTGTCGCGCCGACGCGCACTCATATCAACACCCGGCCCGCGACATCACCAAACCGCTGCCGCATCACCTCTTCGAACGGCAGCGAAGCCTCGGCAATCGCACTACCGCCGCGCACTTTATAAGCCGCTGCATTCACCGCAGCGGCCGGTGCCCTGCCGTCCAGCAAGTCTCTGGCACCGGCCAGTATTAAGCGCCTAAAGCGCACGATGGCCAGGTCGGTTGGGCCTAGGTGCTCGGTGGTGCGATCGGCGATCAGGCCCTGGCTGTCCTGAATCATCGCGTCCTGTTCGGCGACGCCACGAACGCCGGTGAAACTCTGGGTACGTTGATCGTGGCGATCGAGCATGTAGTTATTGCTGCGGTTGCGCAATGGCATGTAGCCCGGACCGAGGGCCGCGAAAACGCCATGGCCAGCGCCGATCTTCTTGCGCTCGGCAGGGGTCAACGGCCGCTCCGGATTCCAGGCGTAGCAGTAGATCCAGCAGGAATGCTCATCGATCGGCACCCAGGTCTGACCCTGGTAGGTTTCGCCGGCCAGCGCATTCGGCGCCAAGCTGTGATTCGGCAGCATGAACTGGCTCACGCGCCAATACAGTTGCGGCCCATCGGTGTGACGGGCGGCACCGGCCACAAAGCCGACCTCATGCGCGTTGACCGTGAACCGGGGGATCGGGTCGTTGCGCATCCAGGAAAGGCGCTGCTGGTCGGCGTTGGCCTGGGCCAGAGTACCACTGGCGCTGTTCAGTTGCACATCCGGCGCTGGCATATGCAGGAACGAGAAGTGCGCGGTGTCCAGACCGCCTTCGATCGACTGCACCCAATTGCATTGCTGCAATTTCTTTTGCACGATCCGGTGCGACGCGGGCAAGGTGGCGAATTCCAACTGGGGCAACGCAGCCGCGACGTCGCAGTCTGCGCCGGCCGGACCCAGGAATGCCCAGACAAAGTCACCCCATTCGCGTACCGGATACGATTTGAGTCGGACTCGTTGCTGGTAGTTGGCATCAGCCGGAACCGACGGCATGTCCAGACAGGCACCATCGACCGAAAACTTCCAGCCGTGATAAGCACAACGCAGGCCGCCGTGTTCGTTGCGGCCATGAAAAAGATCGGCACCCCGGTGCGGACAGCGCGGCGACACCAGGCCGACTCGGCCGGCGCTGTCCCGAAAAGCCAGCAGCGAATCGCCCAGGACCTGGAGGCGCAGCGGATCGCAATCCGGCGTCGGCAGTTCTTCCGACAAGGCAACCGGTTGCCAGAACCGGCGGAAGTACTCGCCCATTGGCGAGCCGGCATGGGTACGCGTCAGAGAATCGTTGTCTTGAGTGGAAAGCATCGGGGTAGGCTCGAAGATCGTGTTAGCGTAGTGTATTGTTGATCATAAACTGCCTTGGCTCACGTTCGTGCGTACAGCACCCTGTTCGGATCTGATGAATGCAACGATGTTGGTTTTTCTGGCCTACTGAAATGGTTCCCATGCAGAAAATCATTCCATGTTAAACATCCTCGTGCTGGGTGCCGGCGCGACCGGCGGTTATTTTGGCGGCCGTCTCGCACAGGCGGCGCTGGCGGGCAAGACCGATTTTCAGGTCAGCTTCCTGGTGCGGCCGCAGCGCGCTGAACGACTGCGCGCGACCGGCTTGCGAGTTGAAAGTCCGCAAGGTAACTTCAGCATTCCGGTCAATGTGGTCTTGCACACCGAGCTACAGCCCGACTACGATCTGGTGTTGCTGTCCTGCAAGGCTTATGACTTCGAGTCTGCCGTCTTGTCGATTTATCCGGGTATGCGGCCAGATACTTATGTTCTGCCGCTGTTGAACGGACTCGCGCATTTCAATCGGCTCGACCAGGAGTTTGGCGGGCACCGCGTGCTGGGCGGCTGCTGCGCGATCGCGGGCACCTTGACCCCTGAGGGCATCGTGCGCCAAATGACCGATCTGCAACGGATCACCTACGGCGTGCGTCCGGGCAACGATGCCGGTGCCGATGCGCTACTCGGGCGGCTCGATGCGGCCTACGCGCTGACGCCGGTCGAAGTGCGTCACAGTGATGACGTGCTGACCGAGATCTGGGAAAAGTACCTGTTATTAGCCTCGTTGGCTGGAATGACTTGCCTGATGCGTGCGCCGGTCGGCGATATCGTTGCGACCGACGACGGCCAGGCAATGATGTTGCGCATGATCGACGAGTGCGCCGCAGCAGCGCATCATGCCGGCAAGCCGCCGCGCCCGCAGGCGCTGGACGCGGCACGCAAGATGCTGACGACGAAGGGATCGAACTTCACCGCGTCGATGCTGCGTGACCTGGAGGCCGGCAACCGAACCGAAAGCGAACAGATCATCGGTGACATGCTGGCGCGGGCGCGCGCAGCCGGCAGCGATGCGACACTGTTGCAGGCGGCCTGGGTTCATCTTAAAGCGCGCGACGCGAGGCTGGCGCGCGAGGTGGTTGACTCAGTTGATCGTCGCTCCTGAGTCCTTGACGACCTTGCCCCAGCGTACGATCTCGGCCTTGATAAAGGCATCGAGCTGATCAGGTGTCGACCCCACGATATCGTAGCCCGCCGCCTCGATCCGCGTCTTCACGTCAGGCGCATTCATCGCCTTGATGATCTCGGCGTTGAGTTTTTGCACGATCGGCGCGGGCGTGGCGGCGGCGGCCAGAATCGAGTACCAGACCGATACGTCAAAGCCTGCGACTCCTGATTCGTGAACGGTCGGGACATCGGGTAA
>JANORY010001348.1:0-3097 GCA_031415535.1 Burkholderiales bacterium
GTCAAATCGACCCGTTCGCCGCGCAACACGCGCGATGCAATGTCGTGCAGCACGCCGTAGCGCATGTCAATCGCGTAGTTCAGTCGTACGATGCGGCCGGCCGTTCGATGCAGCTTCGAAAAGTATTCGAACATCCGCTCGCGAGCGAGGCAAGATTGAGCATATTCGCCGATCGGAGCCGGTGCGCTACTTTCGGTCGGTGCCGCCTGACCGAGCGCAGTTAGCGGGTACACATTGCCGGTCGAGAACGCAACGATTCGGGATCGCTGAAAACGCTCGGCGACCAACGCGGGCACATGGGCGTTCATCGCCCAGGTTAACGGCAGGTTGCCGGTGGCACCGAACTTGTGTCCGGCAGCGAAGATGATGCTGCTGATCTCGGGCAGCGCCGCGATGGCAGCGCGATTCAGCAGATCTGCATGAATCGTCTCGACGCCCCAGCCATTGAGCCGCGCACGGATGGCCGGATCGCTAAAGCGGGCAACACCGATCACCCTTTTATCCGGTGCCGCCCGGCGCGCCAAGCGAGCCAGGGTTGGGCCCATTTTGCCGCCGACACCGAGAATCATGATGTCGCCATCAACCGACTTCAGATCGTCGACCAGCTCGGCCGACGGCAGGCTCAGGAAAGCCTCAAGGTCTTCGATCGAATCGAAGCCAGCGGGCAAATTGAACGAATTCGGCGTTTGCATTTCGCTTGCAAGCATCGCGGAATCAATGCTTACCTGCAAAAGTATATCGCCTGCACTGGCGGCTGAGCCAGCGCTGAAGGCGGATTCGACTAGCGCCCGTGAAACACCGGTTGGCGTTTCTCGACAAACGCGCGCACCGCTTCACGGTGATCGTCGGTCGCGGCAATTTCAACCAGTCGCTGCGCTTCATGTACCAAAGCGGTATCGAAATCGATGCTGGACGCTTCGTCGAGATTGTCCTTGATGCGCCGCAGAGCGAGCGTTGGCCCGGCGGCGAGCGAGCGGGCGAAGCTGAACGCTTCTGCTTGCAAGTCGGCGTCTGCGACCACGCGATTGAACAGCCCAATACGCTCGGCGCGCACCGAATCGACGCGATCCGAGGTAAACATCATTTCGCGGGCGATCGATGAACCGACAGTACGGGTGAGTAACCAGGCAATGCCATAGTCGCCAGACAGCGCAATCTTCGAGTAACCGGCGCTGACGAAGGCTGACTGCGCGGCAATCCGGATGTCACAGGCCAGCGCAATTGCCAGACCGGCACCAGCGGCAGCACCCGGCAAGGCTGCGACGGTGGGCTTGCGCACGGCCACCAACACACCGGTCAATTGGCGCTGCCGATCGATCAAATCGCGGGTTCGTTCATCAGGCGACATGCTGGCCTTGCTGCTGTTGGTACCCATGCCCTTGACGTCACCGCCGGCGCAAAACGCGCTACCCGCACCGGTGATCAAGAGCGCGCCGACTCGTTCGTCATCGGCCCGTTCGCGAATCATGCGCCTGAGCGCGGGTGTCAGTTGGTCCGACATCGCGTTGCGGGCCTGTGGTCGATTCAAGGTAATCAGCGCGACCCGGTCTCGGATCTGGCACAACAACTGGTCGGTGCCGGTGTTAATCGTGATCGCATCGTTTGTGATCGAGCCGTTTGTGATGGAATTGTTTTTGATCGAATTGTTTGTGATCGAGTCGTGTGGAGTCATTGAAATCGGTCCTGATAAACATCGTGGATTTATTTCTTTCGCCGCAGAATTGCCAGTTGCCGCGACTGCGCGACCAATTGGCCGCTTGAGTCCCACAGCGAGCCGTCCTCGATCATACGACCTGCCGCCAGATCGATGGTTCGAAACTGACCGAGAATCCATCCGGGTACAGGTCGCCTGCGCACATGCACCGTCAGCTCAATGGTGGGTACCCAACCAACCACGCCCATCAAACTGAAGATCGATGGCGGGAACGCGTCTGCGAACAACAAAAGCGCAAGAGCGTCCGGTGGGCGTCCATCGAGAAAACGAATCCAGCCGCTCACTTGCGCCTTGCCGGTCGAACCCGCCTTGACTTCGTCGGGATGCAGCCGGATATCCAGACGGTCCATGATGGGCAGCGCAATGCCCTGCTCATCACCAGACCGCAAAATACATTGGTCGGGCGGCGGAATGGCGGGCGCCGCCAGCGTCAGGCCAGATTCGTCGGCGGCGGCGAGATCGCCGAACGCAGCCAATAACTCAAGACAGGGTTTGCCTTGCTGAAGCAGCGTCGCGCGGCCGGTGCTCACGGTGGCACCGCTGCGCAGAACCTGATGCTCCACTTGGCAGGCTTGCTCGGACAAACCGGGCCGCAAGTAATGCACCGTCACACTGACCGGATCAGGATGTTGCGGAATGGGTGCGCGCAACGCAGCGACGGCAAGCGCCATCAGGTATCCGCCGTTTGGGTTGCTACCAATGTTCCAGCTTGCATGGACCTGTCCAGAGGATTGACCGGCGGCCAGGCTCAGTAATTCAGTTTCGTCGGCGAATTGGCTCATCGGTTGGATTTAATTTGCGGGATGTGCACCTTCTTATTGGTACCACGCTCAAATCATACCGAACTCGTCGATTCAAGCGCCGCTTGGCGGGCTTGGTGTAGCCGTCTTGACTCTTGGTCCGAGCTTGACCACCACTCGGAGGTGGCCGAGTCCGTTCGGCTTAGGCTCAGGGTTCTATTGCGAACCGGTTGAGTTCGGCCCGACACTGACGTGTGGCGATCCACGCGCACGTTCCGTCAGGAGTTTCAAATGGCAACAGAATCAGTCGGCCTAATTAGCGAAGCCAGCAATGTGTTGTCGGTGCGCACGATAAAGCCGGTGCTAGGTACTACCAGTAACCGTACCGCGAGCCTGACTCTGGGCCAGTTGGCTAGCCGGGCTGCGAATGAAGACCCGATCGATTGGAACTTCATTGCCTCGCAAGGGCTGGATTCTCAAGCAGTGGATACAGCAGCGGTGGATGCGCCAACGGCCTACGCATCAGCACTCGATGCACCAGCACTCGATGCATCAGCGCTCGATGATCACGCTGCGGATGTCCAAGCGCTAACCTTTAGCGCAAATCAAACGCCTCGTTCAGTCGAGATCATGCCGTTGCCGA
>JANORY010001349.1:0-4616 GCA_031415535.1 Burkholderiales bacterium
TTGAAAACGTCAACGGACCGGCCGCCAGGTTTTTGGGCGTTTCGATGGTGACCGGCAACAACAGTTCACCCTCATAGCCAAAGTTGGTCAGCGGGCCGACCTTGATCCGACCCGGTGCCGGCCACTGAATCGGGCCGGCCCGAAAGCCGGCAGGCAACTGCAGCTCAAAAACCGTCGGCAAACCCGAGTCGCCGGGATTGCGCCAATAGGTATGCCAATGCGGGTCATGGCGAATACGCAGGCCCAGCTTGAAGGCCTCGCCGACGCGAATCGATTCTCGGTCGGCGACCAATTCGACCTCGACCGAATCGACTCGGATCGGCTTGGCATGCACTGAAGCGAAGCCAAAAGCCGACAGAATTAGCGCCAAAAGCGTAAAAATTAGCTTTTCTGCCATAAGCAAGCAGTCTACCCCATTCTGTTTACTTGACCCCCACCGTCCAGCACCCTAAGATTTAGGTATGGAACAAGAAATTCAAGGACTTAGCGATCGAATTGAACGTTTGCTGACAACCACTCAACGACTTTCGGGCGAGCTCGTCAAGCTGCGTCAGGAGTTGCTTGAGTCGCGCAAAACCAATTCCGAATTACAACGACGCATGACCGAGGCCCGACAGCGTGTCGAGTCGGCGCTGTCTCGGCTACCATTGATGGTTAACGAAGAAAGTTAATCACCATGCAACAGATCGACGTCAAAATTCTTGATCGCGACTACAAACTGGCGGTTGAGGAAGCAGACAAGCCCCGCCTCGTCGACGCCGCCCGGGTAGTCGACGAAAAAATGCGCTCGATCCGCGACGCCGGGCGCGTCAACGGCGTTGACCGCATTGCCGTCATGGCAGCGTTACAGTTGGCTCATGAACTGCTCAGCAAACCAGCCGGGGTCGCGCAGACGCCGGTGTCGGGCGAGGTCCTCAAACGAATTCGCAAGATGACCGAGGATCTTGATGCCGAGTTCAAGCGACAGGAAAGTCTCTTCTAGCGTCGCGTTCAACAACAGTTTGTCGGGCCGACGAACTGTTTTGCATAATCCTGGCAACTACGCAGTACAATCAACCCAGCCCTGCGGTGTTCGTGACCGGCCCTACATTCCTTGAACCATTTATGTAACCAGGTCGCGGCTTTTGAGCGTCGCTGTTGTGATCGTCCCTTGTCGGATGAACCTGATGTGATGCCCGCTGCGACCGACCTGAACTTTAACGGTTCAGGATGCGGGCCTGACGGCACCGGCGGGGCTTTTTCTTTTCTTTTTTCAATGGTCAATCGTGTCCGATCATCCCGAGTCCGCGCCGCTGTACCCGCCGGCCTCGGTAGCGACAGACCAATCCTCGCTAGCGACGCAACCATACATTAGTAGCCCGCATGACCCGGCCCTTGCGCAATCGCTGCGCGAAGCCTTGGCTAAGAAGACCATGCCACGAGGGGCGCTCGGACAAATCGAAACCCTGGCCTTGCAGCTTGGACTGATACAAAGCACGCTAAAACCTTGCTGCGACCGTCAGGCGATCATCGTTTTTGCGGCCGACCACGGTGTTGCCGATCGCGGCGTTTCGGCTTATCCGAAATCGGTCACCTGGCAGATGGTCATGAACTTTCTGTCCGGTGGTGCCGCGATCAACATCTTTGCATCTGCGAACAACATCGCGCTGCGCATTGTTGATGCCGGCGTCGATCACGATTTCCAGCAGCATCCGCAATTGATTCACGCCAAGATTGCCGCCGGTACGGCCGACTTAAGTCGCGGGCCCGCCATGTCAACGCCGCAATGCAAGGCCGCCATCGCGGCCGGCGCGCGGATCACCGCCGAAGTCATAGCCGAAACCGGTGCCGAGTTGCTCGGGTTTGGTGACATGGGGATTGGCAACACCTCGAGCGCGGCGCTGCTCTGCGCGCGCCTGCTGGCGTTGCCGATCGAAGCCTGTGTCGGGCGCGGTACTGGCTTGGACGATGCCGCATTGGCACACAAACGCACAGTGCTGCGCGAAGCAATGCATCTGCATTCGGCGGCGCTAGCACCCCTGGATGTTCTGGCCAGCATGGGCGGCTTTGAAATTGCGATGATGGTCGGCGGCCTTCTTGAGGCGGCCCGGCAGCGCCGCGCGATTCTGATTGATGGCTACATCGTAACCAGCGCGTTGCTGCTTGCCTGGCACCTGCAGCCCGCCGTGCTCGAGTATTGCGTATTTGCGCACCGCTCCGGCGAACCCGGTCATACCCTCGCACTGAAGGCGCTCGATGCGAGTCCCCTGCTCGATCTTGGCTTGCGGCTCGGCGAAGGCAGTGGTGCCGCGCTGGCCATGCCGCTGGTCAAGAGTGCCGCGCGGATGTTGCGCGACATGGCCAGCTTCGAGTCGGCTGCAGTTTCCGGTGCCGTAGCCGCTGTCGATTCGAACCGGTAACTATTTGTGATGAATCCTGACCTGCGATGATTCTCGACCAGTTTCGCCTGTTTGTTCTGGCGGTCCAGTTCTACACTCGGGTACCGGTGGTCGGTAGCGTTTCGGCCTGGGCCAATTACCAGCCAGATCGACTAGCCAAAGCTACCCGCTACTTCCCACTGGTTGGTGCACTGGTGGGTCTGCTGGTGGCCATGACTTACGTGTTTATGGCGAATCTGCTGCCGCATTCGGTGGCGGTTCTGATCGCCGTGATTTGCGGGGTGCTGGTCACCGGTGCATTCCACGAGGATGGCTGGGCCGACTTCTGTGATGGATTCGGCGGTGCGGTCAGCCGCGAGCGAACCCTGGAGATCATGAGCGACTCGCGCATCGGTGCGTACGGCGCGATCGGCCTGCTGTTGCTGTTCGCGTTAAAGCTCGAAACCCTGGCGTCGATTGATCCAAGCTGGGTTGCGATTGGATTGGTGTGCGCGCATGCGTTTTCGCGCGCCTGCGCCGTCATGGTGATGATGATGTTGCCGTATGCCCGTCTCGACGATGAGACCAAGGCAAAACCGATTGCGCAAGGCGTCAGCCGTCATGACTGCCTGATTGCGATTGCCATTGGCCTCGCACCGACCGTCGCGGCTACGCTGTGGTTCGAACAATATGAAGCGTTTCTGCTGGCGGCCTTGCCGGCACTGACCGCCACCGTCTGGTTATCGCGCAAATTTTTCCGTCGTCTGGGCGGCTATACCGGTGACTGCCTGGGTGCCACCCAACAAATTTGCGAAACCTTTTTTTACGTCGGACTCGCTTGCTGGCTTACCTTGTATCAAAACTCGGTCGCGTCTTGACCCGATACCCTCCTGGCGTGGTTTTTCACGCTGATTCTGACAAACCACCACGATCAGTAGCTAGTGTGGTGTTTCACACTGGATGAAGTCATGATCAACAGCACTCTGACAACCGGTTCAATCCGCCTGCGTCTGGTCCGACATCCGAAGCCGGACGTTGCGGTCGGGCTTTGTTATGGCCGCCTCGATGTACCGCCCGATCAATCCGATCTAGCCCGCTTGGTGGCCGAGTTGCATCAGGCCAAAGCGCCCGACCTGGTCTACAGCAGCCCGCTGCAGCGCTGTCAGCAAACCGCACTGGCCTTGCAGCAACGCGGCTGGCCGGCACCTGAATTTGACGCTCGCGTTGCGGAAATGAATTTCGGCGATTGGGAGGGGCAACTCTGGGACGATATTGGGCGCGAGGAAATTGAGCGCTGGCGACTGAATATTGCCGATCATGTGCCGCCCGGCGGCGAATCGGTCAGAGCGGTCGCCGAACGAGCGCTGGCCTTCGCGCGCGATGTCGTCAGCAGGCACCGCAATCAGCACACCCTGGATATCGTGGTGTTTACCCACGCGGGTATTATTCAGACCCTGCCCCGTATCTGGCGCGGCGAAATCCTGGCGGGTTTCTCCGGCACGCGCGTCGAGTACGGATCGACCACCGAACTGATGCTTGAATAGAATTTAGATGAACGCTCACGCCACTAAAAAGTCGGCCCCGGCAAACCAAGCGCCTCAGAAGCAATTCTGGCTGATGAAATCCGAGCCGTCCGAAATTTCAATCGATGATGTCCTGGCAATGCCCGGGCGCAAGGTGGCCTGGTTTGGTGTGCGCAACTACATGGCGCGCAATTACATGCGCGATGTGATGAAACTCGGTGACCCGGTATTTTTCTATCACTCCAGTTGCGCCGAACCCGGTATTGCCGGTATCGCCGAAGTCGCCTCAAAACCTTACCCGGATGCAACCCAGTTCGATGCCGCATCGAAGTATTTTGATGCGGCAGCAACCCCCGAAAAGCCGCGCTGGATGAATGTCGATGTTCGGGCCGTGCGTAAGACTCGCTTGGTCAGCATTGCCGAATTGCGTGCAACCGAAGCACTCGACGATCTGCTGATTCTGCGCAAGGGCAATCGACTTTCGATTACCCCGGTGGACGCCGACCACTGGCACTTCATTACCCAAAATCTGCTTAAAAAATAGTGAGCGGAAATCTTAAGCAACACTCATTAGCCTGCCACTTCCCCATCGAGCGCGACCATGCAACGATTTGAAACTCTGCCGCAACTATTGTCTTCAGCCGATAAAACCCGCCGCGCGCTGACCGCTCCGGATCGCCAGAGCCTAAGTTATGGCGCGCTTTGGGACGCGATTGAAGCGGCGGTCTGTGCCTTG
>JANORY010001350.1:0-6311 GCA_031415535.1 Burkholderiales bacterium
GCACCTTTTTGCCAATCTGGATGGCCAAGCTGATGGAACCGACCCTTGCGCAAGCTGCCGGACCGGCGCTGGCCTCGATGCTCATCTACCTGCTGATGGCCGGGGTTCTGGCCTTCAAACCCGAAGGTCTTTTTCCGGTACGCCACTCATGACTCTGATGCCCGAAGCGATACCGCTGCGCGCGCCGCGCCTATGGCTGGTCGTGGCGGTGATCGGTTTCCTGGCGCTGTTGCCGCTGTACGTATTCTGGGCCGCTCAACCGTTCTATCTGACGCTGTTCAGCCGCATCATGATCTATGGCCTGGCAGCCGTCAGCCTGAACTTGCTGATCGGCTACACCGGCCTGGTGAGTCTGGGGCACGCGTTGTATCTCGGGCTGGGAGCCTATGCGGTCGGCCTCCTGAACTTTCACGAGATCGACAATGGCTGGTTGCAACTGGCAGTGGCCCTGCTCAGCAGCGCCTTGGTGGCAGTCGTAACTGGCGCGATTTGCCTGCGCACCACCGGCATGGCATTCATCATGATTACGCTGGCGTTCGCGCAGATGTTTTATTTTCTGGGCGTGTCGCTCAAGCAATACGGCGGCGACGATGGTATGCGGCTTAGCAAACGCTCCTGGCTGGCACCGTTCGATTTAAGCTCGAACTACACCTTGTATTACCTGATTCTTTTTTGCCTGCTGGCGCTGCTCTATCTGAGCTGGCGGCTGGTCCATGCCCGGCTCGGCTATATCTTGCGCGGCATCAAGGCCAATGAGCGACGCATGAAATCGCTAGGCTACAACACCGCCGGCTACAAACTGTTGGCCTATGTGCTGGCCAGTATGGTGGCCTCGATTGCCGGCTTCCTGTTGGCCAATCTAACCTCCTATACCTCGCCGGCCTACAGCCTTTGGACCGTCTCCGGCGAGATCGTGGTCATGGTGGTCCTGGGCGGTATGGGCACCGTTTTTGGACCGCTGTTGGGCGCACTGGGCTTTCTGCTGTTCGAGGAATACTTGTCGTCCTTTCCGATCAAATTCGTCGCCGAGCACTGGATGCTGTTTCTCGGCGCGGTTATCGTGTTGATCGTGCGAATCGCCAAGCGCGGCTTGTACGGTTCGTTTCGCGAATGGTCCTTGCGCCATGAAGGCAGCCGGCGTTAATGCTTGAGACCCGTCGACTCGTCAAGCGCTTCGGTGGTCTCTTGGCTACCGACCAAGTGTCGCTATCGGTCAAAGACTTGCAAACTCATGCGCTGATCGGACCCAACGGTGCGGGAAAAAGCACCTTGATCGGTCAGCTCTGCGGTGAGATTACGCCGGATGAAGGGGAAATTCTGCTCGACGGTGAAGTGGTGACCCGCAGTCCGGTTCACGTGCGGGCCCGACAGGGGCTCGGCCGCTCGTATCAGATCACCCAGGTTTGCCGCGATTTCAGTGCCCTCGAAAATGTCATGATGGCGCGTGCAGCAGGCGTTCGACGTTTTGAACGGCCCAGTGCCCGGTTTGGTTTCTGGCGACCGTTCCAGCATGAAAAAGCGCTGCGCGATTCGGCCGAAGAGGCCCTGCACAGCGTCGGACTCAGTGCCGATGCCAACACGCCGGTTGCCGTCATGGCGCATGGTCAGCACCGCCAACTTGAACTGGCAATGGCCTTGTCGCTGAATCCAAAGATTCTGCTGCTCGATGAACCGCTCGCCGGAATGAGCAGCAGCGAGTCGGAGATTATGATCGAGTTGCTGCGCACCTTAAAGACCCGGTACCCGATCTTGCTGGTCGAGCACGACATGGGGGCCGTGTTCGCACTGGCCGATACCATCAGTGTGCTGGTCTACGGCAAGGTGATTGCCAGTGGCACTGCGCGCGATATCAAGTCGAATCCACAAGTCCGTAGCGCCTACTTGGGCGACGAAGAACTGGTGGCCTGATGAGCCTGTTGCAGGTTGAAGATCTGAAGGCCGGTTACTCAGGCAGCCAGGTGCTGTTTGGCGTCTCGCTGAAGGTTGATCGCGGCGAGGTCATCACGCTCTTGGGCCGCAACGGCATGGGCAAATCGACCACCATCAAGTGCCTGACCGGTATTTTGCAGCCCAGCGCAGGCAAGGTGCTGATCGAGGGGCGCGACTACGCCGGCACCGCTTCCTATCAGATCGCGCGGGCCGGGGTAGGCTTGGTTCCTGAAGGTCGACAAGTATTTCCGACCCTCAGCGTGTGCGAGAATTTGCTCGCTACCGCGTCGCTGCGCAACGCCGGCGCACACCCCTGGACCATCGAGCGGGTGTTCGACCTGTTTCCACGCCTGCGCGAACGGGCTGGTCAACTAGCCGGCAAGATGTCTGGCGGCGAACAGCAAATGCTGGCGGTCGGCAGAGCATTGATGACCAATCCGAAAATACTGCTGCTCGATGAAGCGACCGAAGGCCTGGCACCGTTGATTCGCCAGGAAATCTGGAACTGCCTGAGCGTACTGAAGGCCGAAGGTCTGGCGCTGATCGTGGTCGATAAAAATATCAAACCACTGTTACCGTTGGCAGACCGACACTACATCCTTGAGAAGGGCCGAATCGAATGGAGCGGCAGCAGTGAGCAACTTGCTGCCAGCGCCGACGTCATCGCCCGCTTTCTGACGGTCTGATTAAACCGGCCGACCGGCAACCGGCGCCTTTGCTGTTGCCAGCGCTGCGGCGCGTTACGGTCTGGTCTGCGCGCGCAACAGACGATCCCAAACCGCTCGCCAATCCCTGCCTTGCGGCGGTGCCTGCACCAGAATTCGGGCGCAGCCTGAGGCGTCGAGTTCGCGCAGCCGGGCATAAAGTTCGCGGGCATATTGAGTCGCATCGACCGAGCACAGAAGGACCGCAACCGGCGTGCCGGCTTGCTCAAATTGTGCTCGCACTGCCGGCAAATCCGCCGCCGTCACAATCTGCAACGGGGTCTGCGGCGCGTAGTGCGAAACCAGCGTGCCAGAGGCGCGTGGTGCCAGCGGATCGAGCTCAGCCGGGTTAATGACATTGCTTGAATAAAGCACCGGCTCTGACAAAACTTCCGCCATTTGTTCAGCGCTGACCCGACCCGGGCGCAGCAGCACCGGTTGGGCGCGCGTCAGATCAACAATGCTGGACTCCACCCCGACCGATGAAGCACCGCCGTCAATGATCAGGACATTGTGATCGGCCAACTCGCTCAGTACATGTTCTGCGGTAGTCGGGCTGATTCGACCGAACCGGTTCGCTGACGGTGCCGCGATACCCTGCCCGCCGCCACGCGCAAACGCCGCCAACAGGCGCTGTGCCAGCGGATGCGCAGGACAGCGCAGGCCAATACTGTCTTGGCCAGCACTCGCAAAGGCGGGTGCCTGCGGACGACGTGGCACGATCACGGTCAGCGGACCGGGCCAGAACGCGTCGGACAGCTTTCGAAAGCGTTGCAGATTCAAAACGTCGCTGCGCTCATCAATCCAGAAGTCGGCCTGTCGCGGGTCGGCGAAATGCACAATTAACGGATGATCGGCCGGACGTCCCTTGGCGGTAAAGATGGCCTGTACTGCCGCCGCCTGTTCGGCATCGGCACCCAAACCATAGACCGTTTCAGTGGGGAACGCCACCAGCTCTGCCGCGCGCCAACGCTGCGCGACCCGCTCCACCAGCGCGTCGTCGATGGTCCTGGCGATACTTGCAGAACCTGCTGCGCCAGAATCGGACACGTCAGAGGCGGCCACGTCAGAGGTGGATGCCAAGCTCGCGCTCAAGGGCTGAGGCTTCTGAACAGGCGGCGCCCAGACTGTCAGCGATTACCGTGATGTGGCCCATCTTGCGGGCGCTTCGCGCAGCACTTTTTCCGTACAGATGCAAGCGTGCTAGCGGGCGCGCCAGCACGGCGGACCAGTCGGGTTCACGCGCTCGATTAAGCTCGCCCGCTGCCGTCGGATCGGCGAACCAGATATCGCCCAACAGGTTGATCATGACCGCCGGCGACTTCAGGGTGGCGTTGCCCAGCGGCATCGACGCCATGATTCTGACTTGTTGCTCGAACTGACTGCTGACACAGGCATCGATTGTGTAGTGACCGGAATTATGCGGTCGAGGGGCCAGTTCATTTACCACCAGTGATCCGTCGCGCAACAGGAAAAACTCAACGCACAACACACCGACATAGTTCATCGCCTGCGCCAGCGTGCGCGTTGCGGCAATCGCTTGCCAGGCCAGCGCCGGTGCGATCCGCGCCGGCACTGTTGAACGCACCAGGATACCGTTGCGGTGAACATTCTCGGCTACCGGATAGGCGCAGGTTTCGCCGTCGAATCCGCGCGCCAAAACGACTGAAAGCTCGGCCGCAAGTTCGAGCTTGCGCTCCAGCACACAGGCAGCTTCACCGAGTTCCCGGAACGCCGTCAGTGCCTGATCGCGATCGGCGACGGCGACCTGCCCCTTGCCATCGTAGCCCAACTGAGCCGACTTCAGCAGGGCCGGGAATAGGTCGCTGGATGCCTGTGCCAGATCAGCGGCGGTAGTGACCTCGAGATAGGGCGCAACCGCGATACCGCACTGTTGAATAAATTGCTTTTCGCGTCTTCGGTCTTGCGCAATCGAGACACAGGCAGCACTTGGGGAGACTTGCACGCGTTGCGCCAGCCACGCAAGTGAGCTCGCCGGAACATTCTCAAATTCGGTGGTGACCGCGGCACAGCGCTCGGCCAACGCCACCAACCCGGCCGGATCGTCATAGGCCGTGCGTATCTGCAGGTCGGCGCAGGCACCGGCCGGACTGGCTGCGTCGGGTTCCAACACCGCCACTCGGTAGCCAAGGGCATGCGCCGACAGACAAAACATGCGACCCAGTTGCCCGCCGCCAATCACACCCAGCCAGGCACCTGGCAAAATTTTACGGGGGACGGTCACGACTAAGCCGTAGGTAACTGCATCGATCGTGCCGCATCACTTTGGCGGCGGCGGTAGGCGGTCAACTTATCGGCCAGCGACGGATCATGCAGCGCCAGCAGTGCCACCGCAAACAGCCCGGCGTTGGCAGCGCCAGCCTCGCCAATCGCAAAGGTGGCCACTGGGATACCGCGTGGCATCTGCACGATCGACAACAATGAGTCTTCGCCGCGCAAATACTTCGACGGTACCGGCACACCCAACACCGGCAGTGTTGTCTTCGCGGCCAGCATGCCGGGCAAATGTGCGGCACCACCGGCACCGGCAATGATCGCCTGTAAACCCCGCGCCTGCGCGGTTTCGGCGTACGCAAACATCTCGTCGGGCATCCGATGTGCCGAAACTACCTTGGCCTCAAACGGCACCGAGAACTCTTGCAGTACGGCAACCGCCTGTTGCATGATTTCCCAGTCGCTCGAGCTGCCCATTACCACGCCGATCAAGGCTTTATCGTTAACGGAATTCATGGCACGCGCTCGTTCAGGGTTGCGGCGGCAAGGTGCGCCCGGTCAATCGCTCAAAGGCTTCACGGTACTTCTGCGCGGTGCGCTCAATGACATTGAGCGGCAGCGGCGGTGGCGGTGCCGTTTTGCCCCAACCGGTGACGGTCTCCAGGTAATCACGCACAAACTGCTTGTCGTACGACGGCGGAGATATTCCGACGCGCCAGGAATCGGCCGGCCAGAAGCGCGACGAATCGGGCGTCAAAATTTCGTCCATCAGATGCAGCCGATGATTGGCGTCCAGGCCGAACTCGAATTTGGTGTCGGCAATAATGATGCCGCGTTCAACGGCATAAGCGGCGGCGCGTTGGTACAGCGTGATACTGATTGAACGGATCGCCTCGGACAACTCGGCACCCGCCACGGCAACCATCTGATCAAAGCTGATGTTCTCATCATGCGCACCGAATTCGGCCTTGGCTGCCGGGGTAAAGATCGGGGCTGCCAATTGCTCGGCTTGGCGCAGCCCGGTGGGCAAGTGAATCCCGCAGATCGCGCCACTGGACCGGTAATCGTTCCAACCCGAGCCAATCAGATAGCCACGTACCACCGCTTCGACCAGAATCGGCTGCAGCCGCTTGACGACCATTGAGCGGCCGCGAACCCGTGCCACTTCGTCGGCGCTTACCACCGACTCGGGTGCAATGCCGGTCAAGTGGTTCGGCACGATGTCGGCCAGGCGCTCGAACCAGAACAATGCCAACTGGTTCAAGACGCGGCCCTTGTCCGGTATTGCTTCGTTCATGACCACATCAAACGCCGACAAACGATCCGAGGTCACCATCAGTAACCGGTCAGCGCCAAGCGCATAATTATCGCGTACCTTGCCACGCGACAGCAGCGGTAGGGATTGCAGATCGGAAAACAGAACGGTCGTGGTCAAGTTAGCGC
>JANORY010001351.1:0-2952 GCA_031415535.1 Burkholderiales bacterium
GGTTAACCCACCCATGGTGAATACAAATATGAAGCCGATTGAGAACAACATCGGTGTCTCGAAGGTCATCGATCCGCGCCACATCGTGGCGATCCAATTAAAGATCTTTACGCCAGTCGGCACCGCGATCAGCATGGTCGCGTACATGAAGAACAACTGGCCGGCGGCCGGTATGCCGGTCGTGAACATGTGGTGCGCCCAAACGATGAACGACAGGATTGCGATCGATGCTGTGGCATAGACCATCGACGAATAACCGAACAAGGGCTTGCGTGCGAAGGTCGGAATAATCGCCGACACAATTCCGAAGGCCGGCAGAATCATGATGTAGACCTCCGGGTGTCCGAAGAACCAGAAGATATGCTGATACATGACCGGATCGCCACCGCCGGCGGCGTTAAAGAATGAGGTGCCAAAGTGTCGGTCGGTCAACAACATGGTGATGGCACCGGCCAACACCGGCATCACGGCGATCAACAGGTAAGCGGTGATCAGCCAGGTCCAAACGAACAGCGGCATTTTCATCAAGGTCATGCCGGGCGCGCGCATGTTCAAGATCGTGGTGACGATGTTGATCGAACCCATGATCGAGCTGGCACCCATGATGTGCATCGCAAATATGCCCAGGTCCATGCCCATGCCCATTTGTGTCGATAGCGGCGCGTACAAAGTCCAGCCGGCCGCAGTGGCGCCGCCGGGCACAAAATACGAAACCACCAGCAAGGTGGCGGCCGGTGGCAGCAACCAGAAGCTGAAGTTATTCATCCGCGCAAACGCCATATCGGGCGCGCCGATCATCAGCGGAATTTGCCAGTTCGCAAAACCTACAAAGGCCGGCATGATCGCGCCGAACACCATGATCAGGCCATGCATGGTGGTCAACTGATTAAAGAATTGCGGCTCGACAATTTGCAGGCCCGGCTGAAATAGTTCGGCGCGGAGCAGCAGCGCATTGACGCCGCCAATCATGAACATCGCGAACGAAAACCATAGGTAAAGCGTGCCGATATCCTTGTGGTTGGTAGCGTACACATAACGACGCCAGCCGTGCGGCGGGCCATGATCGTGGGCGTCGTGCCCGTGGCTGTCCTGTGTATTGTGATGATCGAGCGTTGCGCTCATTACTGATGCTCCTTGATTGCTAATAGGTAGTGCGGACTTCCTGGCGCACTGCTAAGTTCATTGCTAAATTCAACGCTGAGTTACTTGCGCGCCACCGAAAATTCTTTCGGCTGAATGACGGTACCTTCGGGCTTGTTGCTCCAGGCATTGCGGGTATAAGTCGCGACCGCCGCGAGTTCAACGTCACTCAACTGTTTGAACGATGCCATGGCGCTGCCCGCCTTGCCGTTTAACAGAATTGCGATTTGCTCGTCCGGTTTGCCCACAACCAGCTTTGAACCATCAAGCGCCGGAAACGCGCCTTGGACGCCCTTGCCACTGGCCTGATGACAGGCCACACAATTGGCGGCATAAACTTTTTCGCCGCGCGCCGACAACTCGGCCAGGGACCACTCTTTGCTCGGATCGTCTTGTTTGGCGAGCATTTCCTTTTTCTTGCCATTTACCCAGGCGGAATAGTCGGCCTCGGACAGGACCTCAACCACAATCGGCATGAACGCGTGATTTTTACCGCACAACTCAACGCACTGACCGCGATAAATACCGGGCTTTTCAGCCTTGAACCAGGTGTCCCGCACAAAACCGGGAATGGCATCTTGCTTAACCCCGAAAGCCGGAACGGTCCAGGAGTGAATGACGTCGTTAGCGGTCAGAATCATCCGGACTTTTTTGTTCACCGGAACCACCATGACGTTATCGACTTCACGCAAGTAGGTATCGCTTTTCGGCACCTTGTTGTGAATCTGATCCTCGGTAGTGGTGATGGTCGACAAGAACGAAATGCCCTCACCCTCACCCTTCATATAGTCATAACCCCACTTCCATTGATAGCCGGTTGCCTTGATCGTTAGGTCTGCGCCGGAGGTATCTTTTTGTTCGAGCAGCATTCGGGTCGCGGGGACTGCCAACACAATAACAATGATGAACGGGACAACGGTCCAGGCAATCTCGACTGCCGTACTCTCATGAAAGTTTGCCGCCTTGAAGCCCTTCGATTTGCGCTGCGCATAAATCGAATAAAACATTACCGCGAAGACGACAACAAAGATTGCCAGGCAGATTGCATTCAGAAACCAATGAATCCAGATCTGGTCGCGGGCAACCTGGGTTACCGGATCGGCGAGATCCATTTGATTGACGCGCGGTCCGCCCGGCATGTCTTTGACGGTCTGTGCCAGCGCAAGACTCGAATGAACGCTGACCACTGCGCCGAACAGCGTGGCCACCAGCCAACTGGCGAGCGAACCTGCCCAGTTCCAGCCTGCCGAGTTCGCCCTAACATTCCTTCTTTTCATTTCGTCACCAGAATTCATCACTTAGCTTTTCAAATCAACTATTTCAGCCCGATTCATGATCGTCAGGCTGCTTCGCAACTCTTCGGCCAGTTGCTTGCGCTGCTCCTCGGCGACGAACTTGCCGACCAACAGGCTTTGACCACCCTGAGCCAACCGAATCAATTCGCGCTTCTGTTCTTCGTATTCAATCTTCAACCAGGCCGTTCTGAGCCGGACCCGTTCAACACGGTCGGCGTTGGCGGTTTCCACCACCACTGCGGACTCGTCGATAACGATCCGTTCATAATCGGCGGCGTGACGCCCGTAGAAAACAAAGGCCAGCACCAGCGCCACAATCTCCAAACCAGAAAAAACCATAATCGGCCAAGCACCATTAGCCGCAAAAACCGCTGCAATCAACAGGCTGACTAGCCCCAAGCCACCAAAACAAACCGCCAGTTGTGCCGGCGACAACGAGCAATTACGCTTCAAAAGCCATTGTTGCGTTGCATCAGACTGTACTTTTTGACGCATATCACTCAACTCCAAGCGAAGA
>JANORY010001352.1:0-1389 GCA_031415535.1 Burkholderiales bacterium
TCGAGCCGTGAAAATCGGTTGCCGTGGGATATGGTCACAATACAGGTTCACCCAGTCGACGCCGCGAAGCGTGCGTCTGATCCGACAGAGTTCATTGACTTTAATGCATGGAGATTGACATGAAGCTCACCCTTCGCGCGCTCGCGCTCATGGTTGCCAGCCTTTCGGGCGTTGTCTTGGCGCAAACTAAATGGGACCTCCCGGCGGCATACGCGGCCGGAAATTTTCACTCTGAGAATCTGGTCGCGTTCGCCGCAGACGTGGACAAAGCCACGGGCGGCAAACTCAAGATCGCGGTGCACCCAGGTGCATCGCTCTTTAAGGCGCCAGAAATCAAACCGGCGGTTCAGCGCGGGCAAGCGCAAATTGGCGAAGTGTTGATGACCAACCTCGAAAACGAGGATGCGTTGTATGGCATCTCCGGCGTGCCGTTCATTGCCACGAGTTACGAGCTGTCAGGCAAGCTCTACCGTGCGTCACGCAAGTCGGTTGAGGATCGTTTTGCGAAGCAGGGGCTGATGCTTCTGTACAGCGTGCCGTGGCCTCCACAAGGTATTTACTCAAAGAAACCACTCAATAGCATCGCCGACATGAAGGGCCTTAAGTGGCGTTCGTACTCACCGGTGACCGCCAAACTGGGCGAGCTGGTGGGCGCGCAATCGGTCACGGTGCAAGCCGCTGAGTTGTCGCAGGCATTGGCCACGGGCGTCGTCGAATCCTACATTTCCTCCGGGTCAACCGGCTACGACAGCAAGACCTATGAACATGTCAAGAATTGGTACGACACGCAGGCTTGGCTGCCGCTCAACGCGGTGATCGTCAACCGGTCGGCGTTCAATGCGCTTGACAAGGCCACACAGGATGCCTTGCTGAAAGCGGGTGCCGACGCGGAAACGCGAGGTTGGAAAATTTCCGCCGAGAAAAATGGCTGGTACCTGGAGCAGCTCAAAAAGCAGGGCATGAACATTCAGCCGCCTTCACCGACGTTTGCCGCAGAGCTGCGAAAAATTGGCGAAGGAATGGCTGCCGAGTGGGTAAAAAAAGCGGGCCCTGACGCACAGGCCGCGCTTGAAGCTTATCTAAAGATGTAACCGGAGCGCTGCACAATGCGTAAGTCGCTGCACTGGCTCATCGACGCATTCGGGATCCTTGCCGCAGGCTTTGTATTCGCGATCTTTATCGTGATGTTAGGCGCTGCGGTCATGCGATCGGCGGGGCTGAGCACCGGTGGCAGTGACGACATCGTGTCCTGGCTCACGGCTGCGGCTGCTTTTTTTGGCATGGCACACACCTTTCGGCACGGCGACTTTGTGCGCATGGGGTTGTGGCTGGAGTCGCTTAGCCCACGGGCGCGACAGTTCGCCGAAGCGTTTGCTTTGCTGGTGGCGA
>JANORY010001353.1:0-5502 GCA_031415535.1 Burkholderiales bacterium
CGGTGACGATCGGCATCTACATCGACGGCTGTACGCCGGAACAAGGGCCTCTGACCATCGCCCAGGGCAGTCATGACGGGCCGCTCTACACGATGTACGACAAGAGCGGCAACTTCGTCGTCAAACTGCGCGACGAGGACCTGACTTGGCTGAAGGACGACATGATTAAAAGTCCCACGGGCGGACCAGGCACGACACTGCTGCTCAGTTGCCGCGCGGTACATGGCTCGGCACCGAACAAGGCGACGGCACCACGGCCGTTGCTGCTACCGGTGTACTCGTCAGCCGACTCGTTCGCGTACACACCCAATCCGATACCGACGCTGCATCAGGGCGACATCGTTCGCGGCCAAGCTGCACGCTTTGCCAGCTTCGATACGCGACCGGTGGAAATGCCGCCGGACTGGCGCGGCGGCTACAAGCCGGTGTGGATGCACAAGAACGGCTAGCAGGCACCGGGGTACAGGATTTTCAAACCTTTTTTCCACTTGAGGCACCCCGGGCACTGGGCGAGGCCACCGAAGTGAGCGTCTGTCGATGAACCTGCTGATCTGCCGACGAGCGCAAGCCAAGGATCCCCTAAGGAAACACGCTCAGCTCCCCCGCACCTGGCACGGGACCGGCGTTCGCGAAGTTGCGCAGCGTCCAGTTGCCCACGCTCCACTGGTGCTGCATGCCGTGGCACTCGCGTTCCACCGGCGAATCGAAGATGCGATACCACGAGCCGCGCGCGCCGCCGGGCGCATCGCCGCGCGTGTGGTCGAAGAACAGCGGCGTCTGCGTGCCGAGGCTGAAACCGACCGCCGACTCGAAGCCCACCACCCCGTCGTCGTCGATTTCGTTGTCCGAGGCCTGCTGGTTGTTGAACACCCAGCGCGGTGCGGGAAAGGTGTCGGTCCCATCGACCACGGTCCAGTTAAGGATGTTCGCAACCGAGAGCACGGCTGCAATCGGGCTGGAGAGGTTGATGCCGCCCAGTTCGCAGCGCCCCGACGGCACGCGCAGCGCCAGGTACTCGCCGACGAACCAGCGCACGATCTCGGCGGAGTCGCCCGCGCTTGCGGTCAGAGCGTTCACCACGCCATTCAGGTCGCCGCCTGCGAGCCGGGTCGCCGCGACCCGCAACGTCCCGAAGTTATTCCGCATCAACGTCAGCAACTGGCCGAGCTCGAGCTTGATCCGGAACACCTGGCCCGTCTCCAAGGTGCACTGGAACGCCGGCACCCGCAGCAGTACCGACCCGCCCAGGTCGAAGCTGCCCTTGCGATCAAGGTAGAGCGGCAGAGCCACCAGCCGCGCGTTGCCCATCAAGAACCGAGTGACGCCCTCGACACCTGCGCCGAATTCCTCGGCGAACCACGGGCTGACGTTGCCGATGCTGGCCGCAGTCTCTCGGGCGAATGCGGAGCCGTCGATGATGCGTTCGCGGCGATCGAGCTGCGCGTCGAAGGCGGCGTAGATGCCCTGGGTGGACCTGCCGAAGCCGCCCTGGTTCTCTTTTGCCGAGTGAATCAGCAGGTCAGTGACTATGGTGCTGATCATCCATTCCTGCTCCTTGCTGTTCTCCGCCTGGAACCGGTCGAAGACGGCCAGTTCCGGCGCGGTGAAGGCACGGCCGCCCGGCGTGCGCCCGCCCGTGGCGTAGATCGGGATCAGCTGACTGGCCGCGCCGACAATCGGCGAGGCACCGGTGCGGCGCGCGCGCGAGGGATGCAGCGGCGAGCCGTTGACCCGCAACCAGAACGCATGCGTCAGGTCGCGAAGGGCCCGGCCGTTCGCCTGGCGCCGCGCCTCTGCCAGACCTGCGCGCACATTCGCCAAGGTTTGCTGCGCCGTCTGCCGCGGCGCCACCACTGACGCGGCAAGCGGACCGATCTGCCCGAGCAGGGTGCCAAGCGCCTGTAAATTGGCCTGCAGGCCGGCGACGCCGTTGTCGAGCGAGCGCTCGAGCGCCAGCAGATTCTCCTGTAGCGGCACCGCCAGGTCGGCCATAAAGCTGCCTTCATGCGGCGTGCCTAACGTCACCAGGTACATGATGCGGTCCCGAACGAAGTCCATGCGCCGGCGGTCCTCGGTCGAGAGCAAAATGCGGTCTGCGTTCATCGAGACAGAGCCCGGAGGTCCCGGCGCGTCGAGCAGCGCCTGCGTCGGGTTCGACAGCACGAACCGCGCGGCGGCACCGCCGAAGCTCTGCGCTACGTACACCACCTTGGGCGTGACGCGAAAGTGCAGTTCGTACCAGCGCAGCGCGACGTAGGTTTCGTTGGCGATGCGCCGGCCCGATTCGACCAGACCCCCGCCTGCGTCGCGGTAGGTGATGAAGGCGCTGAACAGCGGCACTCGGCCCGCCGCCGCCGCCCCGCCCTGGCGAACGTCGCCGACCCGGTTATCCATCGTGATGAAATGCGCGGCGACTCTGTCGAGCGCTTCGATGTCCTCGTCGGCAGTGAACGAGTTGAACGGCAGCAGCATGGCCGGGTCCATGAAGTTTCCCTGCGTGACCACAAAGTTCCCCTGCGTGACTTGCTGCCCCGCGAAGTTGAACATGGGCACATGGGCCGCCCCGTTCGGATCCGCGCCGCCCAGCAGGCCCTGGATGAAATCCAGGTGCCACTCGGTGCGCGACTGCTGCGGCGTATCGACCCGGTCGGCGGCACCACCGACCGGGTGGTTCATTCCGTGCACCAGGATGTACAGCGTCGGCCCGATGCGGCTGACACCGGTCCGCACTGGAACCACCGGCGTCAGCGTGCGCCCGCCGAGGTTAGGGTTGGTGACGGTGATGCCGGTGCCCGTCGTGGTCGCCAGCGATTGCGTCACCGTCACCGGTGACACCGTCGGCGCGGCCTCGGTGCCGCTCAGCAAGCGAGCAGCGCCGGCCGCGCGCCGGTCGTTCGTGACGATCAGGCCGGTGTGGCCTTCGCTGCTGCGAGACTCGTACAGGCCTGCGGTGGTGCCGGGGGTGGCGCGATCTGCGGTGAAGGAATGCACCGCGCCGTCAGCGAAGCGCACCGTCCCCGTGGCCTGCGTTGCTGTGATCGTGACGCCTTCGAGGCTGTGGCCGGTGCCGCTGGTCACGGCCTTCAGCTTGCCCGTTCCCTGCGCATCGTTCTCCAGCTCGGTGTAGAACCAGCCGGTGTGCGCCGCCCAGGTCTCCTCGGCGCAGACGTACGCGACGACCAGGTTTCCTTCGGGCGCGATCGCGATCAGCGCGTCGGTGCCGTCCACGGCGCCGACGTAAGCCAGTTGAGCGCTGACCGCCGGCTCAGCATCGTCACCGCCTCCGCCACCGCCTCCGGAGCAACCGGAGACGCACACCGCGCCGACCGCGAGCAGCGCGACGCACAGACGCAGAAACTGGGTCTTGATTGCTTTCCAGGTGGCGGCTGGAAGCCCAACAGGTGTCGCGTCCATGTTGTTCCCTTTTCTAGGCGGGTCCCGATGACGTTGAGACCAACGCCAGTGCATTGTTCGTGGTTAGGCGGATCAGCGCTAGCCCCAAAATTGGGGCCAAGGGTTTACAGTGAAAGGCGCAGCGACGTCTGTGTTCCGTACGGCGAACTGGTGACAGCGAGCGTTGCGCCTAGCGTGCGGGCGCGCTTGTCCAGGCTGTTCAGGCCCTTTCCTTGGGCGGTCTGGCGCGCGGTGGCCACATCAAAGCCGCAGCCGTCGTCGCTGATGTCAATCTGGAGCGCTGCATCTGAGTTGTGTACCGTCACGCTCAGGGTTTTGGCCCCGGCGTGTTTCAAGGTGTTGGTGATGCTTTCCTGGAGTATGCGCAGAATTGGCAATTGAGATTGCGCGGGCAAAGGTAGTTCGTCGCTTAAGTTCTGCGTGTTCCAGCGCAGGGCAATGCCGGCCGCTTTCAAGCGCGGCTCCATCCGAAAACGCAGGTTGCCCAAAGCGAGGCTGAGCGAATCGCGCGAGTCGCTGGAAGTGTCAATCGCCAGACGCAGGTCGTCAATGCAACTGCGCAGCAAGTCGTAGGTTTGTTCCGATGTCAATCCACCGCTTTGCGCCATGGCCAGGGAACTTACCAGTTGCGAGCCCAGGCCGTCGTGCATGTCCTGCATGATGCGGGCACGTTCCTGGCCCTGTGCTTGTGCGGTTTCAAACCCGCGCAGACGCTCGAAACTTTTTTGCAGCTCGGTGTTCTTTTGTTGAACGCGAGTCTTGAGGGATTGGGCCAGTTCTGTCGCCTGGTTTTGTGCGTCATTGAAGCGCTTGAACATGTTCCAGGTCACCACCAGGAAGAGGATGGGCGCGCCAAAATGCAAATCGGCTGATTGGCTGTACCCCAGCTCGCCCCGAAAGACAATCCAGTCATGCACGCCCAACCCATAAACAACCAGCGACGCGCCCACCAGCAAGCCGGTGCCGACGGTGCGCTCACGCCGTGCTACATCAATCGTCACTTTCAAGATGTATGCACCCATAAAAAGGACCGCCACGTAAAGCAAACTGCCGACCAGTATCACGCGCTGCGGGCCCACGAGCCACATGATGAAAGGCGCGGTGATTGAAAATGCCCAGATGGACATTTCCAAGGTGGACATGATGCGGCCCGCAAACCGCAAGACAAACATGAACACCAGTGAAAGCACCCAAATTTGTGCGGTATTTGAAAATATTTCCCAATAAAAAACACTCACTGGCAACTCGGTCAAGAGGAAGTGTGTGTTCCGCACGCCCCAGACCAAGGCCGCCGCGCCAAAGTAGCCGTACGCCGTGTCAAAACCGCGCAAAGACCAAGCCAGCAACGCGATGATGCCCAACCCCACCGTGATGGCGGTAGTAATTTGCACGCTGGTCAACTGCCAGAAATATTGATGGCTCCACTGCGCTTGAATCGGTGCGACAGGACCAAAATGCACCTCCGACAAACCACCCTTGATGTTGGCGTAGGTATGGATGTGAATGTGGATGACGTTGACCCCGCTCTTGAGCAGCTTGGCGGGCACAAAAAAAAGCTGAGGTCGATACCACATCGCCGTAAGCCGCTCGCCCAGAGCGCGCTCACCACCGATGAACTCGCCGTTGATGAACGCCGAACCCGTCCGGTTGAATCTGGGCACATAAAGCGCCGAGGGTTGGATCTGGTCGCCAGGCAGGTCAAACTCAATCCGGTACCAAGCCGAGCAGCACAATCCGGGGCGAGTTTTGATCCAGTTGTCAGGCAGTTGCTGTGGCACCCATGCGGAACTGTCTGGCGGCGGCAAATCCGAGTCGATGAGTAGTATTTTGGCCTGCAAAAGCAGGCTGGTTTGGGTTTGAAGCGGCTGGCCCATGGCTGGTGCAACCATCCCTGAAAACACGCCCCCCAGCAAGCATGCCAGCAACCATACTTTAGGGCCGATCAGCCGCAGTGGCGTTTGCAAACAGGCACCTACACCCAGGTTAAACAGCACGATTCGCGACGAGAAGGCTGTTGGGCTGCGTTAAAGCAGGCCTCTGTGCCGCGCCTCAAACACCGCCTCGCCGCGCGAGTTCACCGCCAGCTTG
>JANORY010001354.1:0-3094 GCA_031415535.1 Burkholderiales bacterium
CAAGTCTTTGCGGTGGATCGGTTCGAACTGATGAGCGCGGCCGAGGTCGACGCGGCGCAACTGGAGAAGGCACCGGCTCATCTGTCGAAACTATCAAGTTCGGGTCCGGTGCTGGTGGCAGCGCTTTTGCCTACCGAGGAAAGTGCCCGCAAAGAGTTGGTGTTGGCGGCGAGCAGTGGTCTCGATCTCAAACATTTCATGCGGTTCTATGTCGACTATGAGACGCAACGAGTCAATGTACTCGCAGCGTCCAAACCCGTGGCAGAGCTGCGGCAATTCAATACGACAGTGGCGGTCGAGCGAGCGTTGGCTTCGGTTGCTGAAAATCAAGCGGCAATCGGCTTGCGATTTGTCCCATTGTTGGGTAAGCGAGAAGACCTTGCGGTCATTATCGATCCAGTCGCCGCGACACCGATCGCGGTAGTCCGTCTTCGCCCCTGGCAGGAATAATTCTTTCGTCGTTTCCCCGAGACGCCCATGCGCAGTCGTGCGGACCATTCGTCTGTACTCTGGGCACGCTGCTCAGCCAGCAGGTAACATCGCGCGACTTTTTAACTAAGCTTGGGGAATCTAAATGACATCGACGACTGCGGTACCGTTTAAGACCTGGATGTGCCTGATCTGCGGTTGGATTTACGAAGAGGCGCACGGTGTGCCAGATGAAGGAATCAGCGCCGGCACGCGATGGGAAGAGGTTCCGATCAACTGGACTTGTCCGGAATGTGGTGCCCGCAAGGAAGATTTTGAAATGGTTGAGATTTGACCCGTAAGTATCTAATAAACATGATGTTTTAGAAACTTTCGGGCTTGCTGACTGATACAATCGAGGTAGTGAATGAGCCAATCCGAAAGTCAGGCCCGAAATCTTGGTGATATACAAGGGCTAAGGGTCATGGTTATCGACGACAGCAACACCATCCGTCGCAGCGCAGAAATTTTCCTGGGTCAAGCCGGCTGTAAGGTCATCCTGGCCGAGGACGGGTTCGACGCACTGGCCAAAATTGCCGATCTTCACCCTGAAGTCATCTTCTGCGATATCTTGATGCCAAGGCTCGATGGCTATCAGACCTGCGCGCTGATCAAGAAGAGTCCGAAGTATTCAAGCATTCCCGTCATCATGCTGTCCTCAAAGGATGGCTTATTTGACCGGGCGCGCGGCCGGATGGTGGGCTCTGATCAGTATCTGACCAAACCGTTTACCAAAGACAGTCTGCTCAAGGCAGTTGCTGAATTTGCCCCTCGTGCCGAATCGGCGTGAATCTCCAACGCCAAAAGCAGGAAGCTGTCATGTCGCAAACTATTCTTGTCGTCGACGATTCACCTACCGAGCGTTTTTTTCTCGCGGACCTGCTCTCGAAAAAGGGCTACACCGTCATTACTGCCGAGAATGGTGATCAGGCGCTTGAGAAAGCCAAGGCGTCGAAACCTTTCGCTGTGGTCATGGATGTGGTCATGCCCGGTCTGTCGGGCTACCAGGCGACCCGTGCTTTGTCGAAGGACCCGGACACCTGCCACATTCCGGTCATTCTTTGCACCAGTAAATCGAATGAGACCGATCGTATTTGGGGTCTGCGCCAGGGCGCACGCGACTACGTTACCAAACCGATCAAGGCCGAAGAATTATTGGCCAAGATTGCCGATTTGGTTGTTGAAAAAACTGTTAACTAGAGCCAGGCTCGAGACTGCATCATGGGCGAACGGAGCCGAACCCACCTCAGAGATTTTCAAACGCGGCTGGCGGAACGTTTGCGTCGGGCGACGACCTCTAATGTGGCCGCCCGATTGGGACTGATGATCGGTGACGAGCGTTATCTGGTCGATCTGGCCGAAGCGGGCGAAATTGTCCCCATCCCCGAGGTGATCACACCGGTGCCGCTGACCCGTGACTGGCTGTGCGGTCTGGTGAACATGCGCGGCGTGTTGTACGCAGTGTCGGATCTGGGGCGTTTTCAAGGCGGCTCGCTGACCAAAACCTCACGCGAGTCGCGTCTCTTGGCGATCGCGTCGAGCTTGAATATCAACGCGGCTATTCTGGTGAGTCGGATGCTCGGTTTACACAACGTTTCGAGCATGACCGAACAATCGGTGGGCGCACCAGACACACCGTGGCGGCGTCGGCAACTCTCCGATAGTGAGGGTCGCGTCTGGACCGAATTGAGCCTCGCTCAATTGGTCGCTGACGAACGCTTTCTAACTGTTAATCGATAGGCCAGGGTCAGGGTTCAATATGGCACTCAGTTTTGCAAAATTGCGGCGTTCCGCTACCGTCAAGGCTAACGATCTTGACCCTGACACCGCCATTATCGACGACCTTTCGCCCGCCTCGCTGATTGTGCCGGCACCCAAAACTGCGTCGCGTGAGGCGGCCGTGACCGGTACCGCGCCCAAGCCCGAGACAAGCGCCAAGCCCGAAACAAGCGCCAAGCCGAAGCGCACGCCGACGGCATTGGCGAAGTCTGAGATCAGCGGCTTTCGTCGGCAACTACAAATGCAGATGCCTATCATTGCGGTTTCATTTGTAACCGCGCTGGTCTTTCTCGGTTTGGATACCCGTCAGGCCAACGACAGCGCCATGCTGCACCAACTGGTCGGCGATGCCTTGACGCACTCGCAGCGTTTGGCGAAATCAGCGCCGAACGCGGTGTTGGGCAATCCGGATGGGGTCAAACAATTAGTCGAGAGTCGTGATCAACTGGCCCGTGCGATCGGTGCCTTGAAGGTCGGTGAGAATCCCGATACCGGTCGTTCGTTGGCAGTTTCAGGTGCCACACTCGCCAGTATGGAACGAATGGAGCAATCCTGGAACGCTGTTGAATCGGCGGCTGCAACATTGATCGCTCAGCAAAAATCGCTGCAGTCGCTCGGACAAATTCGCAAGGCGATCGTCGAATCGAATAAAGAGCTGCTCGCCAATGCGCAGGTCATTGCGCAGCACAAGTTACAGGCGAATGCGCCGGCGCGTGAAATTTCAATGGCCGGTGATCTGGTCATGCTCACGCAAAAGCTTGCCAAGGATGTCAATCAATTGCTGCTCGGCAGTAGCGTTAATACCGACGCCGCCAAGTCATTGCGGGCTGACGCTGCGTACTTTCGC
>JANORY010001355.1:0-1803 GCA_031415535.1 Burkholderiales bacterium
GCGCGAGCCTGCGAATTTTGTCCGTGTGCAGCGTCAAGTTAGTTTTGTTCGCCACTGAGACTACCCTCCGAACGTTCAGCCCTCGACTCGCGTCACCGTTCCGGCGACCAACGTCGGAAGCCTTTCGATCACTTTCGGCACCAGCGGAATTAGCGCGCTAAGCATGTTGCTCGGCGCGACCAAAACCACCACCGCAATTGGAATGTGCGAAAAGTTGTTCTGAAACTCGATACTTTTGTCGACGGTAACGAAGACGTCGAACTGCTTCGCAGCCTCCCGAAGCAGCCTTCCGTTCTTTAACTCAGACCAGCCCATTTGGCGTGCCGTACGAACCTCGATCTCGCCAAAACTTCTTGATAGGCGCCAATCGATGCATTCGTCGATAAAAATCTTCACCGCGCTAATTCAACCGCTTTCTCTGAAACCAACTCCAAGAAGGCAATCACCTGTTCACGGCTGACCGAAGGAAAGCCCTCAAGAAACTCCTCGACGGACTCTCCGCCCTCAAGGTAGTCGATGAAGACGCGAATAGGCACACGCGTTCCGCTAAAAACGGCGGCACCGCTCATGATTTCCGGGTCGATGCTGACAGGCGATTTGGGCATGGTTCGATCTTAGCACTCGACACCGAAAAGATAAATTCCGGCCGAAGTCAGCACTCCCGCCGCTTTTGCCCGCGATCCTGCACCTGAAAACTAACGTCCAAGCTCACCGGCGAAATTCGCAGGCTCGCGCACCGGCGCGACAGCGCAGCTACTACGCGCGAGCCTGCGAATTTTGTCCGTGTGCAGCGTCAAGTTAGGTTGCCTTCCGTGAACGACGCGGGGAATTTTGAGCGACGTATTCCCTCAGTACACCGTCCATTCTCGATTGCCACCCTTCACCAGTACTGCGAAAGAACTCGATCACCTCGGCACTGTAGCGAACCGACACCAATTGCTTGGGCTTCTCGAGCTTCGGGCGGCCTCGAAGAGTTCTCAGCGGAACCATCGCATTCAATTGCTTTGCGCTCAGCGGCAGGGCATCCGGGTCGGCCTTTGCCGACCTGAGTATTTGTCGCTGTTCCGCTGCACTCGGCAAAACGAGTGCCCGTTTAACTGAAATTCTCGACATAAGATTTGACCTCTTTTCGCTCGGCGTACCGAAGGCTGATTACCCAACGTACAAGGCTCGGTTCTTCCCCTCGATCCACGAATGCCACGTAGTAAAGCCTATTGCCCTCCGGCACCAGCGCGATCATTCGCAACTCGTCGTACTCGAAGCGCTCGTCGACCAACACAAACGCCTCGTCCCATGCAAGTCGGCGCGCAAAACTCAGCGGGAACCCGTGATCAGCTTCGTTCTGTTTGCTCTTTTTCGGATCGAATGAAATGCGCACCCATATAGTGTAGCTACATGTATTAGTGGGCGCAAGGCACGGCGCTTCGCGCTGCAAAAAACCTAACGTCCAAGCTCACCGGCGAAATTTGCAGGCTCGCGCACCGGCGCGACAGCGCAGCTACTACGCGCGAGCCTGCAAATTTTGTCCGTGTGCAGCGTCAAGTTAGCGCTGCTGGACATGCGGTCGCCTCCGAGGGCTTCGCGCTTGGCCCAACACCGAAAGCACGAAAACCAAATCGCCTCGGATCGTGTAAAAAATACTGTATGGGAACTTACGCAAATGCGAGCATCGAACATTCGGAATCGGCTCAGGGTAAAGCAACGGAGTCTCTTGAACTTTCTCAAGCTGCGACTCGGCTTCCTCAACAAACTCCTCGCCCAAGCCGGTACTTTTCTCTTCGTACCATTCGCGGGCCTTACCAA
>JANORY010001356.1:0-3578 GCA_031415535.1 Burkholderiales bacterium
TACCGGCTACCCCGCTATTGTCGGGCGCAGATCTGGCCGATCGTCTGGCTCGGGGCAAGGTTCGATTCGCGGTGACGAACATGACTGGTATGACGCGGATCAACGAACTGCCGGCAGACGCGCGTCAAGGCATTGGACTGATCGGGGTAGGGCCGGTTGAACAACTGCCTGAGGGTTGGACCGCTTACGAGCAGTCGAATCAGGCGGCCGAAGCATTCAAACCTTCGCAATCCCTGAGCGTCGATCAACCACTGCTGGAGTATTTCACCTCCGGCACAACCGCCAAACCGAAGCTGGTTCGACATTCGCGACAGAGTTATCCGATCGGTCATCTGTCAACGCTGTATTGGCTGGGCCTGCTGCCGGGTGACGTTCACTGGACCATCAGCTCGCCCGGCTGGGGCAAACACGCCTGGAGTTGTTTCTTCGCGCCGTTCAATGCCCAGGCTTGTGTGTTTATCTATAACTACAGCCGCTTTAATGGCCCGGCCATTCTTGATACGCTGGTCCGTGAAGGCGTGCAGACGCTGTGTGCACCACCGACCGTTTGGCGCATGTTGATTCAGGAAGATCTCAAAAAATGGCCAGTCAAACTGCGCGAAGCCATCTCGGCCGGCGAGCCCTTGAACCCGGAAGTCATCGAACAAGTGCGCGTCGCCTGGAATCTCGGTATTCGCGATGGTTATGGTCAAACCGAAACCACCGCATTGATCGGCAATCCGCCGGGCGCGGTACTGAAGCCAGGCTCGATGGGTAGAGCACTGCCGGGCTATGACATGGTGTTGCTTGACATCGACGGCAAGCCCGCTGACGAAGGCGAAATTTGCATCGACCTGAAGTCTCGACCGGTTGGTTTGATGGATGCCTACGCCGATGACGCGGCCAAGACTGCCGAGGCGATGCGCGACGGCTTTTATCATACCGGTGACGTCGGCAGCCGCGACGCCGATGGCTACATCACCTATGTCGGTCGTGCCGATGATGTGTTCAAGGCGTCTGGTTATCGAATCAGTCCGTTTGAGCTGGAAAGTGCGCTGATCGAACACCCGGCGGTGGCCGAGGCGGCCGTGGTGCCCTCGCCTGATCCGGTACGTGGGTTTGTGCCCAAGGCCTATGTCATTCTGGTGCCTGGGCATGCGGCGGACGCGGCGACGGCAGCGGGAATTTTCCGGTTCTTGCGGGAGCGGGTGTCACCGTACAAAATGGTGCGGCGTATTGAGTTTTCGGATTTGCCCAAGACTATTTCCGGCAAGATCCGGCGGGTTGACTTGCGCGGTCAGGAGCAAGCGCGGCCGGCGCAAGGCGTTCGAACCAGCGCCGAGTTTCTGGAGGATTCGTCGCGCTAAGTGCAGAGCGCCACTACAATCACCGTACATCTTGATACGATAGGCCCGTATCGAACTCGTGGAGTTAATCTCATGTCACTTTGCATCCGTAAGTCGTCATTAACTACCTCGCGCGCCGCGCCGCACCGTGCCGCGCTAGCCGCTGTTGTCGCAACCGTCCTGATGTTAACTGTTGCCACGGCGAACGCCGCAGACAAAGTCAAAATCGGCTTCGTCAGCACGCTGTCCGGTCCCTCAGCCGGTCTGGGCGTCGACATTCGCGATGCCTTCCAACTCGCCGTCAAGTTAAACGGCGGCAAGCTGGGCGGCCTGCCGGCTGAGGTCATCATCGGCGACGATCAGTTCAAGCCGGACGTCGGCAAACAACTGTTCGAGAAAAACATCAAACGTGACAAGGTCGACTTCATGACCGGCGTGGTGTTCTCGAACATCATGCTGGCCGGCGTGCCGGAGGCCTTCGACAGCAAAACGTTTTATGTGAGTCCGAACGCCGCACCCTCGCCGTTGGCCGGTAAGGATTGCAATCCGTATTTCTTCGCAGCCTCATGGCCGAACGACGCCTATCACGAGGCGGCCGGGCAGCATGCGACCCAAAAGGGCTTCAAGAATGTCTACATGATTGCGCCGAACTATCAGGCAGGCAAGGACTCCTTGGCCGGATTCAAGCGCTACTTCAAAGGCAAGATCGCGGGCGAGGTTTACACCAAGCTTGGCCAGCTTGACTACGCGGCCGAACTGGCGGAAGTCCGTGCTGCCAAGCCGGATGCTTTGTATATTTTCCTGCCGGGCGGCATGGGCATCAACTTCATCAAACAATTTGTCGGCACCGGTCTTTCAAAAGACACGACTTTGCTGGTACCCGGCTTTGGCTCTGATCAAGATGTGATCCGGCCGGTCGGCGACGCCATGTTGGGGATCTTCGATACCGCACACTGGGCGCTCGATCTGGACAATGCGGCCAACAAGAAGTTCGTGGCGGCGTTCGAGCGCGAGTACAACCGGCTACCGTCGGTATTCGCAGCGCAAGGCTTTGACACAGCGATGCTGATTGACGCGGCGGTGCGTGATGTCAAAGGCCAACTGGAGGACAAGGACGCAGTCCGACGTGCCTTGAAGGCCGCCAAATTCCAATCGGTTCGCGGAGACTTTAAATTTAATAGCAACCACTTCCCGATTCAGAATTACTACCTGCGCGTGATTGGCAAGGACGACAAGGGCCGAATCGTGAACAAGTCACTCGGCGCACCGCTCTTGAAAAATCACGGTGATGCATACGTGCAGGACTGCAAGATGAAATGAACGCTAATAAAACGCCGAAGTTTTGCGGCCGAGACCTTCGTGCAAATCGAGGATGAGATCAAACCAGTTCTGCAGAATTGCATCCCCGTCCAGAATCCGGATAGGGCTGACAATTCGTGCCCATTGAAAAATAGAGCCGAGCGCATAGTCGGCATAGAGGGGTGACGGCCCGCCCAAGTAGCGCTGGCGCTTGAGCGTCGAGCGAGCCGGTTCGAGGACCTCTAATAGCCGCGCAAGATTTTGGGCTTGTTGTGCCTTAAGCCCAGCCGGGGTCAGTTGGGTAAGCCGCAAGATGAGTTCAGCGAAGTAAGGTCGGTCGACCGGGTCCTGAATCTCGATGGAATCGCAGGCGAGCACAGCGAATGCTGCGCCCACCACACTTCGATTGACCCATTGGTTGAAAAAAAGATTCAGCGCTCGTCCGGATTCGCCGCCAAATAGGCTTGGGTGTACGGCGTAAGTTCGCTCCAGATAGTCGGCGATCTGCCACGAGTCACGAACAACGATTTCACCATCGCGAATGATCGGCACGGTTGTGCCGCCCGAAAAAGCGATCACCGCTTTGTCGGTCTGGTGGACCAACCGCGAAGTGAAGCTTAGACCTTTGTGTTTGAGCGCCCAACGCGTGCGCCAGGAAAACGTGCTGTAGCGCCGATCATCAAGTCCTTGTAACTCCCAAAGCTCGATCACGGCAGATAGTCCGCTGCCAGCTTGGCCCGCATAACCTTCTGGGTTGGCGTCAGCGGCATCGCGGTGATGATGATCAGACGTTCCGGCCATTTGAATTTGGCGACACCGGCGGCATCGAGCGCACCGGTCAGGTCCGCGAGCGTGACCTCAGTTTGACCGTTGGATTTGACAAACGCACAAGCGCGTTCGCCCAGCACAGGGTCAGGCATGGACACCAGCACACATCGCTCAACGCCGGCGACC
>JANORY010001357.1:0-8500 GCA_031415535.1 Burkholderiales bacterium
GCTATCGACAACAATCTGACGCGCAAGGTATCGGCATCAGACGCTGTCTTCATCGCCGCCTGCAAAGGCCTCATTGCCGGCCTGGTCAACAGCTTGATTGCTTGGCAATTTGCGGTCAGCCTGCCAGCGGCTGGGTTAATCGTCGCCGCCGCTGCGCTCGGATTTGTCGGTTATGGCGTGAGCCTGGTGCTGTTTGTGCTGGCCCTGCGCGGCCTGGGGGCGGCCCGCACGGGAGCCTACTTCTCAACAGCGCCGTTTGTCGGTGCCGCAATGGCGGTGCTGGTTCTAGGCGAGCCAACCCCACGCGGCTTCTGGGTCGCAGCGGCGTTGATGAGTTTTGGAGTCTGGCTACACCTTAGCGAACGGCATGAACACGAGCATCGGCACGAAGCGTTGGAGCACAGCCATCAGCATGACCACGACGAGCATCATCAGCACGAACATGATCCGCCCCACCAATCAAACAAACCGCATGCTCATCGGCACCGTCATCCGGAGTCAGTGCACGGGCATGCGCACGCGCCCGACATACATCACCAGCACGATCACTCGCGCAGTTTGGCGCGGCGATAAAGGAATAGCGGCAAGCCGAACGACAAACCGACCAGCAAGGTGGCCGGAATAAAGGCCCAGACATGTTGCATACCGACGCGCTTGCCTTCCCGAAACGCAAAGACGAAGAACACCAGCGCAGAAAATAGCAGCGCCATGGCAACCGCCGAGGAAACGCTGTTGGCAAACACCGAGGCGATGAAACTGGCGAACGAAGCGTTCGGCGCAAGCAGATAATTTGCGACAAACAGCCACGGCAAAATGGCTCCGAGAACGCTGAGCGCGAGATAGATGGAACTTGATTTCATTACTTAGCTCTCCAGCAGGTTGTTGCGGCTTCGTGAGCAAACCCCACGCCGGCGAAAGAGAATGACTTTGCGGAAAGTGTTCAATTATCCGTCAGAATCACAGCCGCACCGTAAAAATCCGCTCGGCGATGCGCTGCGGATACATTTGCTTACAGCCGAAACACCTCCAGCCTGATTGTGCAATTGGCGCATTACAGTCAAAAGGACATAATTCAAGCATCGTCTCGAACCGAGCAATAAAGCGAGAAATGCGATGATCCGGTCAGTTAATTCGCGGGCACTTGCCGCCTGTGTTATCACAGCGCTTCATCTGATTCCGCCACCGGCGGTGGCCCAGCATCGCCCGTTTGGAGGCCCACCGGGTCAAGGGCAGGCACAGGGACAGGCGTACGGGCATGGTGCCGGACCCGGTAATGCGCAGGGTCGCAGTTCCGGTGCAGCTTATGGCAATCAGCGAGCACTGAGTTCGCCGCCCGCGCGAACTCAAAGTTATGGACATCAGCCGGGATATTCGCAAGGCCATGTTCAACAGCACGGCACTGGTTACGGCGCGCATACCGGCAATGGCCAACGTCATAGTTACGGATATGGCCACGGATACGGATACGGTAGCGGCAATGGATATGGCTATGGCAACGGCAACCATTACGGCAACGGCCATAACCATGCACCGGTCTATGTCCGCCCGCCAATCGCGTATCCGCCGCGGCTTAATCCGCCGGCCTGGCATTACCCGCACGGCTATCACTTTAACCGCGGCTACCCAGCAGTAGGTCTGAGGTATCCGGCACTGGGCGCAGGCCACCTCGCGCTGGGATTCGGCGGCAACCGATGGTTTTTTGATCGCGGCATCTGGTACCGGCCAGCGGTCGGGGGATATGCCGTTGCGGTCCCGCCGTACGGCGTAGTAACCCCTATATTGCCACCGGCGTATGCCACCATTCAGTACGGTGGCATCCCTTATTACTATGACAACGGCGTTTATTACACCGAGCAGCCCGGCCAGGGGTACTTGGTAACACCGCCACCCAATGGATTGCCGCCGATTGCAGCCAACCTGCCCGGTGCAACCAGCACCTCGGCAGACTCGGCGTTCAGCAGCGAACTGCGTGTGCTGCCGCTGGCGAATCAGTCCTCAGCACAATTTTTTGCCGATCGCGCCGATTGCAGTCGCCACGCCTCTGCTCAAACAGGCTTCGATCCGCTTCAGTACTATTCCGACGATGGGCAGCGTCAACAGCTCGCTCAAGCCTACCGCGAGACCGAGATCGGCTGCCTGCAGGCGCGCAACTATCAGGTACCTTAGCGTTATGAAAAAACTTGCTCTGATTCTATGTCTGGCAACGGCTGCAGTCGCTCAGGCGCAACCTTGCCCTGATAAGAACGTTCTGTATTGGCAGGCATTTCCGCCGGGCGGCGAATCCGATATCGCGGCGCGCCATCAACAGGTAGTACTCAAGCGCAAATGTCCGGCCATTGAAACCATCATTCAATACAAACCCGGTGCCGGCGGCGGTCTGATGTGGTCGCTGATGAACACGCTGCCCGCCGACGGTCAAAACGTCGTCGGTGTCAATTTGCCACACATCATCTTTCAGCCGATCGAAGGACAGGTGCAGTACAAGAGCGACGACGTCCAGCCGGTCTTCTGGTTTCACTACACACCCGACGCGCTGGTCGTCGCAGAATCCAGCGCTATCAAGACATTCGCAGATTTTGTCAAGGCGGCCAAGGCTGATCCCGGCAAATTCAGTCTCGGCGGTTCGGGCCTGAACTCGGCCAATCATGCGGCGCATGAGCGCTTGAATTCCGCCTTCGGAATCAAGACCTCGTACGTACCGTTCAAAGGTACCGGTGACATGACGGTGGCTGTTATTGGCGAACATGTCACCGGTGCCATGTCCTACAGCGCGTTTGCAATCAACAACAAAGGCAAGGTTCGCGCCCTCGCCGTCGCGATGGATAAGCGTCATCCCTTGATGCCTGATGTACCGACCTTCCGAGAGCTGGGCGTCGATTGGATCGATGGTGCCTATCGTGGCATCGGTATGCCCAAGTCCAGCACTGCGGAGCAACGCAAGCGTATGTCCGAGCTCTGGAGTTCGATGAATAACGAGCCGGAGATGAAGGACTTGGCCGCCAAAAGCGGCTTCGAACTGGTCAATATCGGTGTCGAGAAGATGGATGAGTTCATGAAAGAACGCAGCCGCGTTTACACCGAAGCCGCCAAAAAATTGGGGCTGGGGAGTAGTGGGAAGTAGCGGGAGTAACGGGACCTGGCGTTAGACAGCCAGATACCGCTAGAAATCGAGCGCGAGTCGCCAGCGACCGCCACACGCGGCCACTTCGCTGATCGCCTCCAGAAAACCGCCCAGCTCCTTGACCAATTCGTCGGCATCATCAATCGTTGCGCGATTGGCGTTAATGTAATTGCCGACCACCTTGAACCAGCGCATACCGCCTTCGGTGCCGTACCACTGTTCGCCGTCGGCGACGCCTGAGGGATCGACGCCTATGTCCTCGAGGAAACTGTCGGCGCAGGAATAAAAGGAGTCGAGGGACCCGAGTCCCAGGGTCTTGGCGATCGAGTTCAGGAAGTCGATTCGATCAACCAGCAACTTTCCTTCAACCGCCGTCGCAATATCGCCCGCACTTTTGATGTCCGATTCAACAAAATAAACAAGGTCCATTCGGAATCCAGTCAAGACTGAGACAAGACCCGGATTCTCACGGGTTGAGGCACGAGCGGCCCGACCAAACAGATCGAAGCGCAGCGAAAAGGCGACGAACGGTGGCTAGTCCAAAAACCGGGACGCATGGAGGGTCGACGGCATCAGGCAAACCTCGGATCGGCCGAATAAAGGGACGCAAATTTGAACTTCGCGCGCCGGTCATGCCGCAGCAGAAACTGCACCGAGCCGTTACACAGCAGACACTGCGCATCGAACACCACAATCATTTAGGACGCTCGCAAGGAAACGCCGGGCCGCTCCCAAGTTTCCTTGACCCCCTCGGGGGGCCTGACGCGGAGCGGCAGGTCTGGGGGCGTTCATTAGGCAATTCCAGAAAACCTTGATAGTGCGCCACGCGCCCCACCCAAGGCAGCGACGCCTGAACCTGGAAGTGCAAGCGCGCTGGCAGGTCACTTGCTGCTGCGGCGGCCGACTCTCGCGCCGACACCTGCGGCAACAGCCGAGCAGGACAACGCAGACCTAGCACGTGCAGGCTGCGGATCTGCATGTTCAGGCTTCCCGCGTGTTCACTCAACTCGAAGGTCAAACGCGCAGCACCGAGTTGCTCAGTCAGTTGACCTTGCCGCAGACTTAACCTTGAACTCATTCTGTGTGACGGGAAACACCGTACCCAGGTTTCCTGTTCCGCGCAGGCAATGAAATCTTTGAACCACTTCGTCCAAACCCGCGAAGGCCGTGCCCATCGCGGTTTGGTACATCGACTTCGGGTCGCCGGCAACGCCACACGGCGCACCATCTCTGGACTGCCCTTTAATCATGACGACCCATCACAATATTCAAGCCATAGGCCTCGCGCTCGAAATCTGCCAGCGTCAGAAGGCCCATACACGGCAAGGCACCGACGTGAATTGGATCGCCGCCCGCCAGTTTGCGAACCAGTGCCGCCGCAGCGAGCGTGGGTACGAAGCTGCCGTCGCCGTCCATCGCCATCAATTGCCAGGATCGGATGATCGGACCGTCGGATATAGAACTACCGCTGACCGACACATGCATGGCACCCGAGTCACTACCGAAACGGCGAAAAAGATCGGCTGCAGGCTTTATCCAGCGCGCCTGTGCGGACCAATCGGACACCCAAGCGCGCTGTGTCATCCAGGCCATCAGATTCATCGCGCGATGAAGATATTCCAGCTCCAAGCCGGCACCAAAACGTACCGCCGGACGGCCCGGATAACGCGCGCCCAGCAATGTCAGATCCGGTACGTCACAGGGCGACAATAAACGACTGCCTACCGGGTAGTCATATTCATGTCGGTAGCTACCCTGCCAGCCGACTACCGCTCCCAACTGACCAGGTAAGGGCTTGCCGCAATAACTGGTCACCGCCTGAACTGTCGAGAAACCCCGCTCGGTACGATTACCCGGGCTGATTCCGATATCAATCAGATTCAATTGCGCAAAGTCGGCAGCCAAAAAATCGACGGCCGCGCTCGATAAGGCGGGTACCGAGCTGGCCCCGCTGGTGACCAAAACGCCGGCTTGCCGGGCGGCACAATCCATCGATCGGATACCCTCGACGAACAGCCTCGAATCGGCGAGATCAATATAGTGAATACCCAGCGAAATACAGGTGTCTGCGACTGAATAGTTCTGGCCTTGAAATGGCCCGCTGGCATGAACCACTACCTGGGGCGCCAGTCGTACCAGTTGAGTCGTCAACAGGGCCGACATCGCGTCGAACGCCGCGCAAGTAATCGCTTCGCCAAAACCCGGCCGTAACTTCGCGGCCAGTTGTTCTGCTGCTTGCGCCGAACGGCCGCAAATGATGACTTGAAGTCCGGGTTGGCGCAGTAAACGTTCGACCAGACGGCGTCCAAAAAAACCATAACCGCCAATCACCAGAACTCGATACATTCGCACCCTGTTGCAATCCGCCGCCAGCGGCGGCGTCGGCGCTCAGGCCTCGGAAAACTCAAACTCGACGCAACCCGCCTGCTCGGCGGCGACCCGCAACAGCGCGCCGCTGTTCGCCGTTGCGGGCTGTTCGGTGAACGGCACAACGCGTTGCGAAAGATACGCTCGGGTGCGCGCCAAGCTGCTGACTTTAATCTGCACACCGCGCATGAATTCGCGCGCACCGTCCCGCACTTCGATTAGCACCGGCGCAGCACTGATCAGCGCCGTTGCGCCGTCGCGCCGCACCGAACGCGCGCCGAGGAGTTCGCTGAACTGGCGCGCGGTTTTCGGCAAATCAATGCTCTCGATGCGCACCAGACTTAATTCGAGCGCGGCGTTCGGATGCGCACGCCAAGGTTCACGCCAAACCAACTCCGGAGTCAGATGTTCACAGAAATATAGCCGGCCGCCTGGCCCGAAACCCGGCTCGGCTCGGGCAGTTCTAAACACTGCGTCGGGCCAGTGTTCGGAATCATGGTCCGAGTTGCCCGCTTTGGCGGTATCGGCGTCGTCACGCAAATCGACCGGCCTGGAGAACTGCTGCGCATCGCCGACCGGTGCGCCGCGCGCACGCGCCTGCTCGCCGCTGACTTGAGCGTTCTGTGTGCGAAACACCAAGCCGTTGAGACCCGCTTTTGCAACGCTCAGCTCGGCGCGAACCGAGGCGCTGTTGCTTGGAAATCCGATCAGCTCGATATAGGTTGTGCCGAACACGATCAGATGATTGATCGAACCCAAAGTATGAAAGCCGCGCGGCGTGACCCGAAACCCTAAGCGAGTGAAGATCGTTACGGCTTCGTCTAAGGCATCGCGGACATTGATCACGGCATGATCAAACGGATACTCGATGTGCGGGTTCTCGGGATTCTCGCTCACGATGGATCTTCCATAAGCTTGTTTGGCGTTTCACGCTGGATACAGCCATAGCCAAGAAGTTTACCGACCCAACCCGTAGACGTCCAATCGCGGATTTATTCATGGTCAGTCACACATGAGTTGTCCGGTTTATTCAGTACATCCAAACAAATAGAGAGGCCCGCGCGGTTGCCGAACGGGCCTCTGTCTACTCAGCGGATCGATTAATGCTCTGTGATTCGTCCGACGATTAGTGAATCGTCAGATATTCAATGAATCGTCAGACGTTTGGCTTGTGCCGCCGCTTTTTTCGGCAGCGTCAAGGTCAATACGCCGCTCTCGAACTTTGCGACCGCCTTGTCTTCGTCCACTTCAACGGCCAGCGCAAAGCTGCGCGCGACCGAACCGAAATAACGTTCACTGCGCAAGATACGCTCGGCTGCTGCGCTGGCTTTGACATCGGATGTGCCATTGCCGTCATCAGTCTTCACGTCGCTGGAACGCTTGACCTCGGCTGAGATTCGAATCTTGTTGCCGTCAATCTGGACCGCAATGTCATCTTTCGCAACACCAGGCATTTCGGCCTGAACCACATACTCGTTAGCCGACTCAGTAACATCCATTCGAATGTCAATCGCATCTCGAGCGGTACTCACCGGTTGAAAAAAGCCCCGCAAAAGCGTTGGCAATGCATCGCTAAACGGGTCATACACAGCTACTCGGTTCATTTAAAACTCCTTGCAGAAAAAATGAGTTGAACAATAAAAACTACCAACTGAATCGATCAGCAGTCGAAGCTGCTTAGTACCCAAGATTGGTACACCTTAGACGCTTTCAAGTCCCCGCCTACAATGCTCGTATGTCAATTTCATCGTCTGCCCGCAGCCCTTCGTCGGATCGTCACCACAACGAATTTTCTTCTCGATCCTGGCTATTGATTTGTGCACTGGTCGCCGCCATATGGTTTGGTGGCTTGGGGTTTAGGCCGCTGTTATCGCCCGACGAAGGTCGCTACGCCGAGATCGCCCGCGAGATGGCGCTCAGCAACGACTTCGTCACGCCGCGCTTGAATGGTCTGAAGTACTTCGAGAAGCCGCCGCTGCATTACTGGCTCACCGCAATCGCCTTCAAATTGTTTGGCGAAAGCGAAACCAGCGCGCGATTGGTACCAGCACTCTACGGTCTGGGTATCGGTATCGCAATTTACTGCTGCCTGCTCTGGCTGCACGGTCGCGCCTGCGCGCAGCGCGGCTTCTTGTTGGCGATGGGTACGTGCTGGATCGTCGCGATGGGGCACTTCATTGCGCTCGACGTCGGACTAACATTCTGGTTGACTGTTTGTGTCTGTGGCCTGCTCGGCTGTATTGAACGGCAGTCGGCAACGGATGCAAAAACGAGCGCAACACCGAACGATCACGCGCGCTCGCGCTGGCCGGACTACTGGGTCTGGATCGGTGTGGCCGGTGCATTTTTATCGAAGGGTTTGGTGGGCGGTGTGATCCCGGTCGCCGCCCTGGGAATCACCGTACTTTTGACACGGCGTTGGCGACTGATTGGCGCGGTTCGCTGGTTGCCGGGTTTCTTCATTTTTCTGGCGTTGGTCTTGCCGTGGCTGATTCTGATCCAGATTGAGCATCCGAGCTTCTTCGAATTCTTCTTTATCCGCGAGCACTTTCAACGCTTCACGACCAAAATACATAAGCGGGTTGAGCCGTGGTGGTTTTTTATTCCGGTGCTGCTGATGGGCGGCTTGCCTTGGCTTGGGCATTGGCTGGCAGCCATCCTCTCCAAGGTCCGAACTCGCCAGGATGGCGGCTTGCAGCGCAACGATGGTGCTGTGCTGCTGCTGGCCTGGAGTGGTTTTACGCTGGTCTTCTTTAGCCTGTCAGGTTCGAAGCTGCCGTCTTATATCTTGCCGATCTTTCCTGCCATGGCCTTGTGGCTGGCGCGCACAGCGCCGACGCCGTCAGCCCGCGCGCTGCGACTGGCAAGCCTCGTCCCGCTGTTGGCGGCCGTGCTGGCCGGGTTGTTCGTCTTTCTTCAAATGCGGCAACTGCTTGAAAAACTCGTCGTAAACGATGGAATAAAGCCCGGCCCGCTCCGATTTTGTAGCGGTTCGCAAGCGGTTCGCCAATG
>JANORY010001358.1:0-11537 GCA_031415535.1 Burkholderiales bacterium
GGAAACAAAATGCCCTTCGACCCCTCCCCAAAAGTTCAGGAGCTCCAGGCACGCCTGGGCGCATTCATGGACGAACACATTTACCCGAATGAAAAGCGCCACGTCGAAGAGGCGGAATCCCTCGGCCCGTGGAAGGTGCTACCGGTCATCGACGAACTCAAGCCCAAGGCGCAGGCATTGGGACTCTGGAACTTGTTTTTACCGCAGTCCGAACACGGCGCAGGCTTGACAAACCTGGAGTACGCGCCCTTGTGCGAAATTATGGGTCGCTCGTTTCTGGCGCCCGAGGTGTTCAACTGTTCGGCGCCGGACACCGGCAACATGGAAGTGCTGGCCCGTTACGGAACTGCCGAGCATCAGGAGCGCTGGCTCAAGCCGCTGTTAATGGGTGAGATTCGTTCCTGCTTTGCCATGACCGAACCGAACGTTGCATCGAGCGATGCGACCAACATTGAATCATCGATCGTCCGCCAAGGTGACGAGTATGTCATCAACGGTCACAAGTGGTACACCACCAACGCCACCGACCCGCGCTGCAAGATCGGCATCTTCATGGGCAAGACCGACCCGGGTAACCCTGATCGACACAAACAGCAGTCAATGATTCTGGTGCCGATGGATGCGCTCGGCGTCAAGGTGCTCCGCTCCATTCCGGTGTTCGGATTTTATGGAATGCCGGATCGTGCCTCTGAAGTGATTTTCGAAAATGTCCGGGTACCTGCATCCCATATGTTGCTGGGCGAAGGCCGCGGCTTCGAGATTGCGCAAGGGCGACTTGGCCCGGGACGCATTCACCATTGCATGCGTCAAATCGGACTGGCCGAGCGGGCGCTCGAACGCATGTGCCGACGCACGCTGGAGCGGGTCGCGTTCGGCAAAAAAGTCGCCGAACAAGGCGTCACCATCGAGCGCATTGCCGAGTCACGCATCATGCTCGAGCAGTCGCGCCTGTTGACCTTGAACGCCGCCTACCGGATGGACACGGTCGGCAACAAGGCCGCCAGAACCGAGATCGCGATGATCAAGGTCGCGGTACCGAACATGGCCAGCAAGGTCATCGATTGGTCGATCCAGGCGCATGGTGGCGGTGGCACCAGTAATGACTTCGGCCTGACACACGCCTACGCTATGGCGCGCGTGTTGCGCCTGGCCGATGGGCCGGATGAAGTACATCGGAATCAGATCGGCACGCTGGAACTTCGGAAATATCAACAGCGCGGATGACCGCAGCCAATTATCCGGATTTTTGGACGCGCTCCAGAAACGCATCGATCAGACCTGCCGGGGCCGTGACCACATGTTGCGGCCCCGGAAACGCACCTGAGCGCACGTCCTGCACAAACTCCCTGAAGCCAGCGACCCGCTCAGCCTGCATCGCCTGCTTCATCTTGAACAGGTCGCGATACTGTTTCGAGTGTCGCGGATAGGGTGGTCCGTTATTGCCGAGGATATCGTCAGCGAACAGGAACTGGATATCGCCACCGCTGCCCGCGCCAATCGACGAAGTCAGCAGGCTGGTGCGCTGACTGATCTGCAGCAACAGTTCTGCGGGAATGACTTCGACCTCGACCGCCCAGGCGCCTGCAGCCTCGAGGCTTTTGATTTCCTGGTAAACCCAAAGCGCTTCCTCAATGGTTTTGCCGACGGCGCGCAAGCCGCCGGTCCAGGTGCTCTTTCTCGGAACCAGACCAGCATGACCTTCAATGGGAATGCCCGCTTCAGCCGCCGCGGCCACAAACCGCGGAGACCACTGGCACATGATGCCGTCGGCGCCCAACTCCATCGCCTGATAGCCGATGCGAACCGCCTCAGCCTCGGTCGCTGCAGCAACCAGCGGCACGGAGAACGACATAAAGGTGTGCGGCGCAGCCTTGCGAATTTCGGCAGCCAACTCAGGCCGCTTCGGATCAAAGCGCACCTTCATGGTATCGATACCAGCCTCCTCTGCGGCGGCCGCCTCTTCGGCCGAGAACGGCAGCGTCTCGGTAAGCACGCGCTTGCCCTTCAAATCACGCAGATCCTTGACCGTGTAGTTGCGCAGGCCATAAGCGCCGCCCAGGGTCATTACCCGTTTTAAGCCTCGTTGAGCGGCATCGCGTGACGGGATACCGCCATCACCGGTTGCGTGGGTTGCCATGAATTAACTCCTTATCTGTCAGGGCCTGTTAGCGTCGTCACCTTAGTCGTGATCCGGATGATTGACATCGCCGAGTTGCCAATAGCCTTGGGTAACTAGTGTCCGGTTCCGTCCTATCGGTTCGATGTTACAACGCCCGTCGGTAGCGCCAGATTCCGTCGGTTCGGATAAATTCACTGATCTCGTGGAGTCGTTGCGCACGGGCAGGCGGCGATCGGAATCTTCAAGACAATTCAAGCCGGTCCAGAACGCCCAACATCGCGTTGCGCAGTTGGCTTTCTGCGTCGTGACCGTCACGCGCTGCTTTGATACTGCGCCATGCCACAAATCCATCTGGCCGAATCAGCAATGCACCAGCCTCGTCGATTTCGCACAGTTTGCGCCAACTGCAATATAGATCCTGGGCACCGGCTGTGCCCACCACCACTGTGCGCAAAAACGGCAGCGCAAGTTTCTCGGTCGCCCGCACCCATGCCGAGCCAGACAGGCCCGTTACGAGCGAGAACTTGCCTTTACCGACGATATCGAGGGTCGATACTCTGCGGCCGTCGGCACCGACCAGCCATGTATGCGGAATCTTGGCGCCGGGCCGAGTAGTGGCTTGCAGATAAAGTTGCGGATCGCGCTTCCAGGCCTCGGCTTGGGCGTCTGCATCTGCATCTGAATCTGCATCGCGACCGGTATCGCCGATCACTGCCGCCGACCGATAACGCTGATTCAGCTCAACTCCTTGCGCATTAAATTCGTAGTTCTTCAGTTCCAGCGCCTCGGCCAAAGCCGATCGGCGCACAGCGCCTTGCGCATTCTCGCTGGCCAGCTCCTGCAAACCGGCGGTAACCGGGTCGGCGGCCATGGCATCACGAAAACAGCGATTCAAGGGCGCATAGTCAAGGCGCGACTGATTGGCGCGGGCAACGACCTGTTTGCCGACCGGCGACCGCTCCAAGGTGTATGTATCCAGTAGCCCGGCACCCGCGTAGCCCTTGACCACATAGGCCAGTTTCCAGGCCAGGTTGAACGCGTCGCCGATGCAAGTATTCGAACCAAGACCACTGGACGGCGGATGGCGATGCACTGCGTCGCCGCCGCAGAAGACGCGGCCTTTCGAATAAATCGGTGCGTGGGCCTGGTTCACATACCAGACCGAGTTGGTTTCGATCTCGATCTCAAGATTCGGGTCGCCGACCAACAGTCGGATACGGCGGGTTACCTCCTCTTTCGAAAAATCCGGCTCACCCTTTGCCATATCAAAGCCCCAACCGGCGATCCACTGATGCCAAGGCTGAATCGCGCGTAGCAGGCCCATGCCAATCTCACCGAACGCCGCGTTCGAGGTGACAATCCAATACAAGATACTGGGCCTGTGTGCCACGTAGCGGGTCAGATCAGCGCGAAACAAAATATAGGCGGTACCGGCACGCGCCAATGAGCCGTCGAGCTTGAGTCCGGCGTCATCTATGACCTTCGAGCGTGCTCCATCGGCGCCAACCAAGTATCGCGCGCGCATCCGGTACTCGCGACCTGAATCGCGGTCCTTCAGCAAGACGCTGAGGCCTTCGGGCTGTTCGGTGTAGCCCAAGTACTCGGTGTTAAACAAAAAACACGCGCCGCGCGCCGCAGCATGCTTGACCAGCAGCGGCTCCATTTTGTTTTGCGGCAGATCCATCATGCCGCAAGGGCTGCCTTGCAGATAATCGCCAATCCGATCGTCGCCCGTACCCCAGGTGCGCAAGCGCGCGATCTCCGGCCCGGCCAGACTCGTGGTGAAGAGCGTATCGCCCATCCATTGCCAAGGCGTCGCATCGCGCCGCGCCTCGTCTTCAATGCCCATATCGCGCAACACTTCGACCGCTCGCTGATTGGTGATGTGCGCGCGAGGGGAGTCGGCCGTCCAGTTGAACCGGCTGACGACGTGCGTGCGAACGCCATAGGTGGCGAGCGCCAGTGCCGTGGTTGCACCCATCGGGCCGGAGCCGATGATCAGCACATCGGTGTCGAATTGTCGCGAATCGGTCATGAACGAGTTGCTCCTGAATCAAAATAATTTGGAGTCTAATTCCGGCAACGGCCCGACATACTCCGCACGCGGTCGTATTACACCGCCGTATTTTCTCTGCTCAATGATATGTGCGATCCATCCCACTACCCGACCGATGGCAAACAATGCGAAGGCCGCACCCTCAGGCAGGCCGAACTGACGGCGCACCGCGACCAGAACGAAGTCAAGCGACGGCTGCAATCCGGTGGCCTCGAAGACTTCACCGATCAGACGGTCGCGGACTCTATCCGGTGGCAAATACGCGAGCAGAGCCCGCGCACGCGGGTCTCCATTCGGATAAAGTGGATGTCCAAAACCGAGACCGATTGGTGTGAAACTGATGGCGGCGGTTGGGTTGGTCGCTGCAACAATCGATTCAAAAAATTCCCGACGCTGCACCTGTGTACGGTCCGGCAATGACATCCAATGCGCCCACGCATCCTCAATGGCGGCCGTGGCACCGCCATGCCGCGCGACCTGCTTGGGACAGACCAAAAAAGTTGTGGTCGCACGCACCCAGCGCAACAGTTGCGCACCCTGCGCAACAGTTGCGCACCCTGCGCAACCGGGCCGCCCAGGGCAAGCAGTGATCCACCCCGTTGACCTACCAGGGTTTGAAACGCGTTCAGGCAGTGTTGTGTCGACAAACCTTGGTCCGAATTATCGGCGCATCGTAATGTTCGAAGCGCTGGTGCATCAAGCTCCGGTACGCCGGCCTTCAGCAATCCCGCGATCTCGCAACCCCACAAGTTGGCGGCCACCGCTTCCAAAGAGCTGTGTTCGGCCAATATGACCGCATCCTGACCTCGGTAGTAAAGTTTGCCGTCCCGGATCAGGGTCAGCGACGACTTCAACACCGGCATCCCGTGCCAATTCAAACTGGCTTTTGCGGCCGACCTCGGATTACGCGTCATGCCCTGGCGGCGTAGCAATCGTTCAATGTCACTACGCCGATAACGTTTGCTGCGGCTGCCCGGCACTACTTCAGATTTCACGAGGCCCCGGCTGACATAAGCGTAGAGCGTCTGCGGCCTGACATTCAGCAGGCCGGCTGCTTCGCTGGCATTCAACCAGACTTGCATCATCCGCTCATCGCATTCGAACTCATGCCGAGTCGCTGGCGATCAAGAGCGGGACGAGTACGCGCACATCCTCGAGTGACGCAAGCGTATCGAGGGCAGCCAGCAATCGATCGACCTGCCCGGCGGCCGGTGGCCGAGGTGCGTAGGCAATACAGTCAGCAAAACGACTGCGATGCTGCGTCTCATTGAGTTCAGCGCCTGGAAACCCCGGCGGAATATCGAGCGCCCGGCGATGTACGACACCATCCTGAGTGGTCACATCGAGGTCGACTGCGGCATGGCCGCGCGCGTCCATGGCCGGCTGCGCGAGTACCCGGATTCGGCCAATCATTTCGTGCAAAGCGGGGTCGCGCACCTGCGCCGGTGCAAAATGCAACAGCTTCGATGATCCACGGATCAACGCGTTGGCCACGCAGTAGGCAGCACTGAACTGCGCATCAACACGGGGATTGGCACCGAGCTGAAACGGATGTCCAACCAGTCTGTGGGCATAGCGCGGCAACCTAACTTCCACCGCGCGCACGTGCTCAGGCTGTAATTGAAGTTCCTCGATCAGTGACAGCGTCAGCTCGGTGACGCCCTGGGTGACACCACAACTCGGGAACTTCTTGAAGACGACATTGTGAAGTCGCCACTCATCGCCGAGCGAGCGAACGACCGACTCGGTATCGAGCGTGTCGCGCCCGTACAGGTGTGCATAGCCGTAATGGCCAGTGAGGAAGTTTGCCGGACCGGTAATGCCGCACTGGGCCATCTGCGCGCAGGCGACACCGGCCTCGGCCACCCAGCCTTGCACGATCCGCACACCCAGCGAACCGTCGACGTTGTTCTGGAAACTGCCGCCGCAGCGATTGAACGCCAGCGCCAAGGCATTGAGCGTTTGCTCGGGTGTGAGTTTCAGAATCCGCGCGGCGGCGGCCGCTGCCGCGAACACCACCGCGACGCCTGTTGGATCGAAACCGTTGTACTGTGCCTCGCTCAAATTAAAGCGCGCGCTGAGCTCGGCACCAGCCACCAGCGCGGCAAGAAATTCCGCGCCGCTGCAAGCGCCCGCCAATTCGGCCGCAGCGAGCGCCGCCGGAAACAATGCAGCACCAATGTGCGGGCCTGGTGCCATAGCGTCACAGAAGTCGAGTGCGCGGCAGATCGTGCCATTGAATTGGGCGGCGGCGCGCGCCGGCAGTCGGTCGCCGAACACCAAGGTGGTCGCCTGCGGAGCACCGCCCGCTTCGCAGAGCAGTTCGCGCAGGGCCTGCACGCCGTCTTCGGCCGCTCCGGCGAAGCCCGTACCCGCAACCGCCATAACCATGCGGCGTACGATCGTCTGGGCCTGCACAGGCACCTGGCTGACCTGCAGGCGGGTGACAAATTCGGCAAGACGCTGCTCTGGTGTTCTCATGGGTGCTCCGGATGCTCGGCAATTTACGTAATGATAGTAGTTGCTGGATTCCATGCTGTCCGCAAGCGTTCGCCTGTGTATCATCGGAGCCATGATGAAAAACGCCCAATCAAAACTCATTCCTATGCTCGAAACTACCCCCCACGAAACTACCCCTCACGAAACAATCCCTCGCGAAACCGAGGATCTGGGTTTTAACCCGGATGTCTTGCGCGAAAAATACCGCATTGAGCGCGACAAGCGCCTGCGCAGCGAAGGTAACGAGCAGTATCAGCAAGTAATCGGTGACTTCACGCGTTACGTTGACGACCCGTACATCGATGCGCCGATTGAGCGTGATGCACTGGCCGACGTGGTAGACGTGGTCATTATCGGCGGTGGATTCGGCGGTCTGATCGCCGGTGCCCGCTTGCGGGAGGCTGGACTGGCGCGCATTCGAATCATCGAAAAAGGCGGCGACTTTGGCGGTACCTGGTACTGGAACCGTTATCCGGGCGCGGCCTGCGATATCGAGTCCTATATTTACCTGCCGCTTTGTGAAGAGCTGAATTTCACGCCGAAAGAAAAATACACGCACGCGCCGGAAATTTTGCAGCACAGCCGCAATATCGGACAGCACTACGACCTGTATCGCGATGCCTGTTTTCAAACCCAAGTCACCGAACTGCAATGGGACGAAACGGACACGCGCTGGGTTATTCGCACCAACCGCAACGATGTCATGCGCGCCCAGTATGTGGTGATGGCCAATGGCCCTTTGAATCGTCCCAAGCTGCCGGGAATTGCAGGCATCAATGACTACCAGGGCCACACCTTTCACACCAGCCGCTGGGACTACCACTACACCGGCGGCGGACCCGAGGGTGGGCTCGACAAACTGGCGGACAAGCGGGTCGGCATCATTGGTACCGGTGCGACTGCGGTGCAGTGCGTGCCGCACCTGGGCGCCGGCGCGAAGGCGCTCTATGTGTTTCAGCGCACACCGTCATCGATCGATGTGCGCAATAACCGGCCGACCGACCCAGAGTGGGTGGCGAGCCTGCAACCGGGTTGGCAACGCGCCCGGATGGAGAACTTCAACACGCTGACCTCAGGCGGTATCATCGAGGAAGACCTGATTCAAGATGGCTGGACCGAGATCATTCGCAATCTGATCAGCATGGCCAACTACCGTGGTAAGGGTATTGACCGGCAGGAAGTGCCCAAGCTCATGGAGCTGGCCGACTTCAGAAAGATGGAGCAGGTTCGCGCGCGCGCCGAAGCGATGGTCAATGATCCGCAAACCGCCGAGGCGCTCAAACCGTATTACCGGCAATTCTGCAAACGGCCGTGTTTTCACGACGCCTATTTACCAACCTTTAACCGCAGCAATGTTCACTTGGTCAACACCGACGGCAAGGGCGTTGACGCCATCACGAAAAATGGCGTTATGGCCAACGGCATCGAGTACCCGCTTGACTGCATCATCTTCGCGACCGGCTTTGAAGTCGGCACCGCTTACACCCGCCGCGCCGGATACGACGTGCTTGGTAAGGACGGCGCGCGGCTCAGTGAAAAGTGGCAAAACGGGATTCGCACCTTGCATGGTTTGCATAGCCACGGCTTTCCGAACCTGTTCGTCATGAGCAATTCTCAGTCAGCGTTCACCACCAACTTTCCGCATGCCATGGACGAGTCGGCCAAACACATCGCCTACATCGTGAAGCAATGCCGAGGCGCAAAAGTAAAGGCCGTCGAGGCCTCCAAAGCGGCCGAAGATGCCTGGGTTGCCGAGATTATTCGGCTGTCGCGCATTAACCAGGACTTTCTAATTTCTTGCACACCGGGCTACTACAACAATGAAGGCCAGCCAAATCCGAAAAGTATTCAGAACAGCAGCTACGGCAAAGGGCCGAACGCGTTCTTCACGATCCTGCAAGCTTGGCGCGACGAGGGCTCGATGGCCGGCCTGCAGCTACAGATTTAACGCCTGCTTCAAAGGTCTGCTTTTAACGCCCTCTTAGCGATTATTTCGCCAGCGCCATCGACACGGCCCGAATGGCGAGCAGGTAACCATCGGCACCGAGTCCGCAGATAACCCCCTTTACCGATTGCGACACTGACGAATGGCGGTGCTGCTCGTCACGCTGATGAATATTTGAAATATGGACTTCTACAACCGGTTTGCTGATCAGCTTTAACGCGTCGACGACCGCAATGCAACCAAAAGATAAACCAGCCGGATTGATCACAACTGCGGCTTCCTTCTCGAAGGCCTCCTGAATCCAGTCGACCATCACCCCCTCGTGGTTGGTCTGGCGAAACTGGCATGCAAGTCCAAGTTCGGTGCACAGCGCCTCGGTCCGGGACTTGATCTCGGCCAAGGTCGTGGTTCCATAAATATGTGGTTCGCGCTTGCCCAACATATTGAGGTTGGGTCCATTAAGGACATAGACAGCATGGTTCATGAAGGCCTTCCTGCGTGCGTTATTGCGCTGGACGATGCAGCGCGCACAGCTTGTTGCCATCCGGATCGCGCAAATATGCGAGGTAGATTTTGCCGGTCGGATTCTCGCGAAATCCTGGCGGGTCTTCACAGGCGGTACCACCGTTGGCAACGCCAGCCGAATGAAACGCATTGCCTTGTTCAGGCGATTGCACCGCAAAGCCGATGGTGCCGCCGTTGGCGTGGGTCGCCGGCGCTCCGTTAATCGGGGTAGTAATCGCAAAAGTGCCGGTTGGGCTTCGGTAAAAGTAGCGGTTGCGATTGGCAACGCCTGGGCCGATGCCCAGAGCGCCTAACAGCGCGTCGTAAAACTTCTTCGACACTTCGAGATCTTTGACACCGACCATTACGTGGCTGAACATGATTGTCTCCGCTGAATAATTGCTGAATGGGAACCCGAAACCAGCGAAATAGTACTAGGAACCCGTGCGCGGGTCGGTTTGGCTCCCAAGACGGTTTGGACGCTTGCACGAACATCCTGATTTCTACGCAGCCTTTCGCTTTGACCTGGATGGCCCTAATATCGAGTCAGTGAATCGCGAGCCAAGTTTTTCAGAACCACCCAGCGATCCGCTGTCTTATCGAACATCTACAAGAAGAGGAAAAAACCAATGACTACTGCTGAAATTGCCGACAAGCTCGTCCAATGGTGCAAACAGGGGAAAAATCACGAAGCACATGTGCTTTACGACGACGCTGCGGTCAGCGTCGAGGCATTTGCGCCGCCGGGAATGGATCGCGAGTCGCGTGGACTCGCAGCGATCCAGGCCAAAGGTCAATGGTGGAGCGACAATCACGAAGTCCATTCGGCGATCGTCGCAGGGCCATGGCCGCTTGACGATCGGTTTATCGTGGGATTCAAGTACGAAATCACCCATAAACCCTCAAAGCAGCGCATGACCATGGAGGAGATGGCACTGTACACCGTTAAAAACGGTCGGATTGTCCGGGAAGAGTTCTTCTACGGTGGCGCAGCGTAGCTCGTCAAGCAATGCGCTTGATACGCAAGCGCATTGCCGCCTGTTCAACAACGCGCCAGCACGATCCGTACAGTTCGTACCCAGCGAGGAACAATCGTAGCTTTGGGCCGGTACTACGGTTCAAGCACATTAACCGTCGGATTGACGACTAACGAGTGCTGCCCAACAACTGACGCGCCAACACCATGCGATGCACTTCCGAAGGCCCCTCGCCGATGCGCTTGATTCTGAGCTCGCGAAACCAGCGCTCCAGTGGGACTTCCTTCGCAACGCCCAATCCACCCATGATCTGCATACAGCGGTCGACTACCCGTCCCGCCGTCTCGGTGGCCACTACCTTGGCGATCGACGAATCAATTTTCAAGTCACGACCGAGATCGCCCTGCCAAGCTGCCTGATACACCAAGAGGCGGGCGGCGCGCAGCTCCATTTCACTGTCGGCGATCATCCATTGAATCGATTGCTTATCGGCTAACTTGGAGCGAAAGGTCTCGCGCTGGCGCGCCCAATCGATTGCAATCTGCAGCGCGGCCTGGGCAATCCCGATGGTACCGGCGGCGTACGGTACACGTCCCTCGATCAGCCACTTTTCGCAAACCGCGAAGCCCTGCCCCTCCTCGCCAAGACGATCCTCAACGGGAATCTCGACATCCTGAAAGGTCAGCTCATACGGCGAATAGGAGCGGATCACCGGAATCGGCCTCATGCTCAGGCCCTTCGGTCGACCATTGACGATAAAGCAGGTAATGCCGCCCCGATCGCCCTGCTCCCCTGTACGCGCAAACACCAAGCCCCAATCAGCCCCGTCGGCACCGGTAATCCAGAGCTTACTGCCGTTCAGAATGTAGCGGTCGCCCTTGCGCACCGCGCGGCTACGGATCGCACGCGCCGGATCAGCGCCACCGGAGGCCTCACTAATCGCGACATAGATCTTGCGGCCCGCTTCAATGCTCGGCACCGCGTACTTGCGGATCTGCTCGGCCGAGCCCAGGTAGATGGCGTTGGGTGGATCAGCACCAAAGGCACCGCAGGCGGGTACGTAGGCACCCATACGGCATTTGGCGGCCTCCTCCGCGACCATAGCCTGGCCCAGCAGATTCAGACCGGTGCCGCCGTACTCCTGCGGCGAGCGCACACACCAGAGACCAATCTTGCGGGCCTTTTCTTGCAGAGGGCCGAGCACAGCGGCGGGCATTTCATAAGCATCATGAGGCAGCTTGTCTTCTGCGGGTTTGACCTCGCTGGTCATGAATCGCCTAACCGTGTCGCGCACCTGTCGCAATTCTTCGGATAGCTCCCAACTGTCTTGGCTCATTCGATCGATTCTTCCATCCGACCTTGGATTCGTCAAGCGGAACCAGATTTGTTCGCCTGCGCTAGCCGGGAGTGGTCTGGTGCAAGTACCTTCGCGAATGT
>JANORY010001359.1:0-5660 GCA_031415535.1 Burkholderiales bacterium
GAATCTGGTCGACCCAACTTGGATCTTTTGAGTCGATCGCCAGGTGAGCACCGAACTCGTTCAGTCGCGCACGGCGTGCGGCATCAGTGGATGAACCGATCACCAGGGAAGCGCCGCGCAGACGAGCGATTTGCATCGCCATTAGGCCAACTCCTGAACTCGCGCCCTGGATCAGCACCGAACTCGCTGGTTTCATTTCGCCGACCGTAATCAGCGCGTTATGCATGGTTTGCAAAGCGACCGGCAAGGTCGCCGCCTGCTCGAACGACAAGGCGGTCGACGGGATAAGGGTCGCGCGACCCCAGTCAGTGACGGCATACTCGGCAAACGCGCCGGCACCTGAGCCCATCACCCGATCGCCGATTCGAAGATCGGTGACCTGCACACCAACCTGCTCGACGACACCTGCCCATTCCATACCGACAATGGTGCCGGAACCGCCAATGGCACCGTGGCTATGGCCGGCTGCCACAGCCAGGTCGGCGCGGTTCAGTCCACAGGCGTGGACTTTCACCAGCACTTCATTGGGTTTCGGCACCGGTTTCGGTGCTTCGATGACCGCCGGACCATGGACACCAACAACAACTGCTTTCATGGTTTTCGGCCGATCATTCCCTGTAACTCGGACAGAGGAACCACACGACCGTGCAAGGGCAAGATACGATCGACCGCCAGCTTCAGACGATCGATATTGCCGGCCAGGTTGACATGGTTGTCGTTCGGCTTGGCCGGCGCCGGCGAACCGGCCGGTGCGGGCGTGTAGGCGTCCGCCTCGATCAACAGTTTCTCGGCCGGCAGATAGACCATGGTGAAGCCGGCACTGTGAATGCTGTCAGCAATTGAATGCAGTTCGATAGTTCGTACGCCATCAGACAATACGGTCTTGCCCGAATAGCCCAGAACTTTCGACTTCTTGCCTGACTGAGCCAGCAGATCAGGCTTTATCTTGTTCGGATTGGCAAACAGCTTTTCGAAATACAGTTTGGCTGGAGCGCTCACCAGCAATGTCGCGCCTTGTGCTGCTGCAGCTCTCAGCCCGCCAGCATGATCGAAGTGATGATGTGAGTTGATGACCGTGCGCAGCGGTTTTCCCGCAGCCAGTTTTTGGACCTCGGCCAGCACCGCTGCCGAGCGACCATCGTAGAGCGGCGCTTCGACCAGGACCATGTGGTCCTTCATCTCGATGGCGACGCTGTTGTGTGAGCCTCCGGCCAGGAACCACACGCCCTCTGCGACTTTTTCGGCGACCACCTTTTCGGCAAAACTGCGTATTGATTCAGGGGCCTGAAAGCCGGTTGCCGGATTGACTTCAACTTCCTTCACTTCAAGCTCGAGGGTCATGACCCCAGCATGGCTTTGTCGGATGCGCATCGGAAATTTGATGCCTTTATGGTCGCGATAATCCAAATACTCAGTGACCACCGTCAGATCGCCCGCTACCGGGTGTGGATGCCTGGCCTCGACGCGCTCGACAAAACCGTCTTCATTCAAGAGTGCCGTGGCGGTCATTGCGCCGGCTTGCGCAAACGAGACGACGGACATCGCTTTGCCGCGCTCAGTTTTGAACTGAACTTTGGCGTTATTCCGTTTGGCGGCCTGCAACACGCCATGCGGCGAGGTCCAAAGATCATGGACCCGAGTTGCAAGCGCGACCGGGGCGGCAGCAGGGTTCTGGCCGACCTGATTCCAGGCAAAGTTACCTTGGAGAAAGCCGGTCTGTCGTTGCTCACCGGTACCCATCAAAGGCACCGCGCCACCACCCTTGGGTTCGGCCCGGCTGCGCACTGAATCTTCACGCATCGCCGAGTTGGCGTAATCGAAGACCCGCGTGAAGCTGGTGATGCTCACTTTCGGCCAAGGTTTGCCGGGCTCGTACGCTTGTCCAAAAATTGCGCCGGTGCCGCTGCCGGAGAACCGCAATGAATTCAAGCCGGTGCCACCCATCGCTCGCTCGGCCCTGGCCAGTACTGCATCAGCCGCCGCCGCATTGGCTGCATGGGCCTGTGCGGGGAATAGCGCCAAGATGGAAGACAGGGCCAAGATGGAACATAGCGACAAGGTGGAATGGCGTGACAGGCGGCCGCTGGCGCCCCGCACAAAAGCAGCACTCTGAACGAGGTGCATTGAACGTCGAAAAAGGTAGTTCATATGGTGTCCCGCCAGGGCGATCAAAGCGCCCTGGGCTTGGCAAGAGTTGCGCAAATGAAGGAAAAAACTAGACCGTCCCGAAACCAGCAATCGCCTTGACCTCAAGATACTCTTCGAGTCCGAACTTGCCCCACTCGCGGCCGTTACCGGACTGCTTGTACCCACCAAACGGGGCGGTACGCTCGTTCGGCAGGCCGTTCAGGTTGATATTGCCGGCCCGAATCTGGCGCGCTACTTTGCGAGCCCCTTCAATGGTGCCGGCCGAGACATAACCGGCCAAACCATAGGGCGTGTCATTGGCGATTCTGACCGCCTCGGCTTCATCCTTGAACCCCATGATCGAGATCACCGGGCCAAAGATTTCTTCACGAGCAATGCTCATGTCATTGGTGACATTGGCAAACACGGTCGGGCGCACGTAGTAGCCTGATGTCACGCCGTCCGGGCGACCCGGTCCACCGGCAACCAAGGTTGCGCCTTCCTCAATACCCTTTTTGATCAGGGCCTGAATTTTCTCCCACTGGATGCCCGATACGACAGGGCCAATGTTGGTGTCAGCCGCGCGCGGATCACCGGCCTTGGTTTTCTCGGCAACCGCCTTGGCAATCGCAGAAACTTCAGCCATTTTTGAGCTCGGCACCAGCATGCGGGTCGGCGCGTTGCACGACTGACCGGAGTTGTTGAAGACATGTGCAACGCCGCCGCTCACCGCTTTTTGCATATCGGCGTCTTCCAGAATAATGTTCGGCGACTTGCCGCCCAACTCCTGGCTGACCCGCTTCACGGTCGGCGCGGCGCGTTGCGCAACGTCGATGCCGGCACGGGTGGAACCAGTGAAGGAAATCATGTCGATTCCCGGATGTGCGCTCATGGCCGCGCCAACATCCTGGCCCAAACCGTTGACCAGATTAAAAACACCCTTCGGCACACCCGCTTCATGCATGATCTCGGCGAAGATCAAGGCCGACGAGGGCGTGAATTCGGACGGTTTCAGAATCATCGTGCAGCCAGCGGCCAGCGCCGGCGCTACCTTGCAGGTAATCTGATTCAGCGGCCAGTTCCAGGGCGTGATCATGCCAATGACACCAACCGGTTCACGGACCACCATGGCCGAGCCGATTGGCTCCTCAAAGTGGTAGGTCTTGAGCACCTCCAGCGTCGACAGAATATGACCGAGGCCAGCGCCGGCTTGGAATTTCTCGGCGAATGCGAGGGGCGCACCCATTTCATCGGATATGGCAGCACCGATGTCCTTCATGCGCGATTTGTAGACCTCGATGATTCGAGTCAGTAAAGCAACTCGCTCTTCACGCGAGGTTTGCGAAAAGGTCTCAAATGCGCGCCGCGCTGCAATGACGGCTTTGTCGACGTCGGCACCGGAACCGAGTGCGATATCGTACAGGGGCTTTTCAGTGGCCGGATTGATGACCGGACGGCTTTTAGGGGTGACGGGGTCAACCCAAGCACCGTCGATATAAAACTGCATGCGATGAACCATGACTATCTCCTCAGAATCAATTGAACATTATCGCGCGGTGAGCCATTTTCTTAGCTATACCGTGACGGGATCAAGGCGGGCATTGAAACAAAGCCGTGAACAAAGTTCGATTTCGTTCGGGCCGGCGTTCCAACAATCCGGATGTCCGGAAACCGTTTCAAGATTTCCTCCCAGAGCACTTTTAATTGTAGTTCCGCCAAGCGGTTGCCAATGCAGCGGTGAATACCGTAGCCGAACGACAGATGCTGGCGCGGCTTGGCGCGGTCAATAATAAAACGGTCGGGGTCGGCTATGACCTCCGCGTCGTAGTTCGCGGACAAGTACCACATGACGACCTTGTCGCCTTTTTTGATGGTTTTGCCGCCCAAAAGTGTATCGTTGATGGCAGTGCGGCGCATATGTGCCAGCGGCGTTTGCCAGCGGATGATTTCCGGCACCATGCTCTCGACCAGTCGCGGATTGGCACGCAGTTTTTCCAGCTCTTGCGGATATTGATTGAGCGCCAGCAGCCCGCCGCTGATTGAATTTCGCGTCGTATCATTGCCACCGACGATCAGCAAAATGACGTTACCCATATATTCGTCGGCGCTCATATTTCGGGTGGCCGGCGAATGCGCCATAATCGAGATCAGATCGAAATGCGGCTCGCCATTAACGCGCTGGTTCCAAAGCCGCATGAAGTAATCCTGACATTTGCCGATTTCAGCTAGCCGCATTTCCCAGGATGTCACCGGACCATTGCCGTCCGGATCACCGGTGACCATGTCGGACCACCAGGTCAGCAACTTGCGATCCTCAAACGGAAAATCAAACAGCGTTGCCAACATGCGCGTGGTCAGCTCCACCGATACCCGTTCGACCCAATCGAATTCGATGCCGATCGGCAAGCCATCGAGAATTTCGGCGGCGTTAGCCCGAATGCCGCGCTCGAACGCACTCATATCGACCGGGGCGACGCCGGGGCGCACCGCCTTGCGTTGCGCGCTATGGTCGGGTGGGTCCATCGCAATAAAACTGGGAAACACTTCTTCTTGCGGGCGTTCAGCCAGCGAGATGCCGCCGCGCCGGGCGTCGGACGAGAAATTCTCATGATCGAGTTCAACCGTCATGATGTCCTCATAACGGGTCACCGACCAGAAGCCGCCGTGGCGTTTGCTGATCACATGATGTACCGGTGCCTCTTGGCGCAGTCGCTCGAAATAAAACCCGACAATATCCTGCTCAAACAGGTAACCCTTGCTGACGTCGATTTGCGCAAGTGGCACCGCCCACGCTTTGTCGCGCTCCGGATGGTCATGCCTGGAGTGCATCGAAATGTCTCTCAGTAGTCGATAGGCCGATAAGCGTACACGAATATCTGGCGAAGCACTTATCCAGTGCTTTCAGGTTCTGAATGGCTGTTCCAAAGCTCGAGGAAAGTCAGGGTCAGGGTCAACGCAATCGGACCCAGTATCAAACCGGCCGCGCCGAAGACCAGCAAGCCACCGACCACCGACATGAACACCAGCACGGTATGGAGCTTGAGCCGATTGCCGACCAATACCGGACGTAGCAGATTATCGGCAGTGCCGATGACGAATATGCCCCATGCAGTCAAAATCAAGGCCTTGCCCCAACTGCCCTCTACTGCGAGAAATAGGGCGGCTGGAATCCAGATGACAAAAGAACCAAACACCGGCATGACGGCAAGGACGGCCATCACAACGCCCCACAGCAAAGGCGCGGAAAGCCCCAGCCACCAGAACATCAGCCCACCTAAAAGGCCTTGCAGTGAGGACACTGCCAGCAACCCGTAAATGGTTGCGTGAACCGTATCGGCGGTCCGCCGAATCATTTGGTCCATCACCGTCACAGGCAAGGGCAATTGTGATCGTAGCCATTGCAAACCGGCGCTGCGATCACGCAAAAAGAAAAACAGCAGATAAAAGGTCACGCTGACGCCAATCAACTGAAACACCGAACCTTTGAGGATCGAGGCGGCATGAGTACTGAGCCAGGACGCAAGCGTGGTAGC
>JANORY010001360.1:0-1028 GCA_031415535.1 Burkholderiales bacterium
TAACTCACTAACGCTTGCATTCACCAAGCCGTCGTCGGCAGGCCCTGCCAAATCATTGACTTGCCAAAACCACTTGATAAATGTACAGTTCCTGTATATAAATACAGTTATAAACAAAAGTCAGTTATTTTCAGTCCCTTCAGCGTCTCAACAAAAAAGCGGCCAGCCAACCATGCGCGACCTAACAGCCCGTCAACAAGAAATTCTGGAACTCATCCAAAAACATATCTCCGACACCGGTTTCCCGCCCACGCGGGCCGAAATCGCACAGACCCTGGGCTTTCGCTCGCCGAATGCGGCCGAAGAACATTTGAAGGCCTTGGCACGCAAAGGCGCGATCGAACTGACCTCAGGGGCTTCGCGCGGCATTCGCCTGAAACTCATGTCAATGCCTTACAACGAAGACAGCAATGATCTGCCCAGTGCCGTGCGACTGGCGCTCACCCTGCCGCTTATCGGCCGAGTCGCAGCAGGCAGCCCCATCCTCGCCCAGGAACATGTCGAAGCCAGTTATGCACTCGACCCGAGTCTGTTCAGCGAAAAACCTGATTACCTGCTGAAGGTACGCGGCATGAGCATGCGCGACGCCGGTATCCACGACGGCGATCTGCTCGCCGTCAGACGCACCCAGGAAGCTCGTAGCGGTCAAATTGTAGTGGCCCGTGTAGGTAACGACGTGACCGTGAAGCGATTACGAAGACGCGGCAACAGTATCGAGTTATTGCCTGAAAACCCTGATTTCAAACCCATTGTGATCGACAGCCGTGACGAAACCTTCAGCCTCGAGGGCATCGGCGTCGGTTTGGTGCGCGGCGGAAAGTCGCTGTGAAGCGTAGCTTTTATGCAAGCCACTCTCCTCTCTCTCCCCATATTATCTGGCGCACCTGAGCAGGCAGCTAAAGACTCGTCCAGCGACTCGTCCAGCGCGCCGCCGATCAAGCAAGCGGCTGACCCATCCACCCAGCAGCTTACCCACCCGCTGGGCCAATCCTTGTTGGGCAACTCAGTCTGGCGTGCCAGTCAAGTTG
>JANORY010001361.1:0-4135 GCA_031415535.1 Burkholderiales bacterium
CACCATCTGTGCCCAATCATGGGCAAGATCTGGGTCGGCGTGCTGCCGAAACCCGAATCGAGTCTGATCGGTCTGTCGAAATACGCGCGGCTGATTGACTGGGTCATGTCGCGTCCGCAAATTCAGGAGGAGGCAGTCAAAACGCTGGCTGATGTTCTTGAATCGCAAATCGCGCCGGCTGGCCTGGCTCTGGTCATGCGCGCCGAACACTTCTGTATGCATTGGCGTGGCGTCAAGGATCACGCGTCGATGACCTCATCGGTCATGCGCGGCGACTTTCTAAAATCGGACGCCTTGCGCAAGGAGTTTCTGACCTTGGCAAGATTCAGCTAAGCATCGGTCGATCCCTACTGTGTTAGTAACGATTCTCGTATGCTGAAGTCTGAACATATCGGCATCGTTGCGTGTTCTGCTGAGGGTGCAGCGCTGTGTTATCGGACGATCTGCGTCGAAGGCGCGCAGATGTTCGGTGCACACGCACATCCGGAAGTATCGATGCACACCCATTCGCTTGCCGATTACATGGCATGCATCTACCGCGCCGACTGGCAAGGCGTGGCGGAGTTAATGCTCTCATCCGCCGACAAGGTCGCGCGCATCGGTGCCAAGTTCCTGATCTGCCCGGACAACACAATTCATCAGGCGATGGATTATGTTTTGCCACGATCGCCACTGCCCTGGCTGCATATTGCCGAGGTAGTCGCCCATGAGGCCACACAACGCGGGCTGCGCAGGCTCGGTCTGACGGGCACTCGCTGGTTGATTGACAGCGACGTCTATCCCGAGAAACTAATGGCCAGGGGCTTGGAGTTTGTTCGCCCGCCGGCGCTTGAGCGCGACGAAATCAACCGGATCATCATGGACGAGTTGGTCTATGGTATGTTCAAGCCGCAAGCGCTCGCTTATTTTCAGACGGTCGTCGAGCAGATGAAAGCGCGCGGCTGCGATGCCGTGATACTCGGTTGCACCGAAATCCCGTTGATCTTGAATGACTCGAATGTCGTGTTGCCGACACTCGATTCAACCCGCCTGCTCGCCAGAGCAGCGCTGCGTCGGGCTGCGCTGGCGCCATAGAAGCGCCCCCGAGCCATGACCGGCGTCCTGCCGGTGTGACATAGTTCTCAAGTCGGCAAATTTGCCGCATGTCAAATCCTTCGACTTGTGCAATCTGCCCTCCTGCGGCAACGCGGGCGACCCTAAGCTTGCGCCATGCACAGCGCCGAACCCCAAGCTCAAAATTGCCCGACCGCCTCGATAACCGGGCGAGGCGCGCGATTTTTTCTGGCACTGTTGTCCGGGCTGATCTGCGCGGCCCCTATTTACGGTGCCACCGCAAATTCCGTCAACACAGTTGCCAAAGTAGCGGCGGTCGATACGGCCGACGGCAAGCGACTCTTTAACGGCCAGACGCCCATTCCCGCGCGGCTGGTCGGACACGCCGAAGTGTTACCGGCATCGACCGCACGCTGCAGCAACTGCCATGCGATCACGCCGCCGAACATTCCTCTGGCAGCCAGCTTCGCGCCGGTTCTGGACGCGCCGTCGCTGCAGAAACCACTATCGCGACGTGGTGGTCCGCCGTCGAAATTCGACGCAACGTCGCTGTGCAAACTATTGCGCGAGGGCGTCGACCCCGCCTGGATCGTACTGCCAACGACCATGCCGCGATACACGATCAGCGATCTTCAATGTTCGGCACTTTGGTCTTTTCTGGTGAGGCAAAAATGAACGCTGGTTTGTTCAACGCGCGACGTCAGGCCATCGGCCGGTTATCTGCACTGACCGCCCTGACCGCCCTGGCGATCGGTTCGCGCCGCGTCGCGGCCCATAACGATGCCGGCAAAGTAGTACCGCCACTGAATGCGCCAGCGCTGCCGCTAACGATGCACGATGGCTCAAAAAGTAGCCTGGTAAAAGCATTCGGCGGCCGGCCGACCGCCGTGCAATTGATGTTCACCGGCTGCAGCGCAACCTGCCCGATTCAAGGCGCTCTGTTCCACGCCACCCTCAAGCATCTGCCCCCCGGCAGCCCGGTGCGGCTGATGTCGGTCAGCATCGATCCCTTGAACGATGATCCGGCAGCGATGCGCCGATGGCTCAAACGGTATGAAGGCAATGAGCTGTGGCTGGGCGCAACCCCTGATTATCGCGACGTCGATCGACTGCTGGACTTCTTGCGGGCGCGCAACTCCGGTGCCGATCGGCACACCGCACAGGTCTATTTTTTCAACAAGGACGGCGCCCTGGTACTCCGTTCAACGGATTTTCCGGCCTCGCAGGAGATCGCCCGATTGTTGTTGCGCCTGACTTTACCGGTTTAGTCCGACCAACGGCGCATTGCGCAACCGCTCAAATGATCATTGACCAGTCCCATCGATTGCATGAACGCATACATAGTGGTGGGGCCGACAAACTTGAAGCCGCGCGCCTTGAGTGCGTTTGAGAGCGCGGTTGATTCGGCCGATTGAGTCAAGGTCATGGCCACCTTGGGTGTCATGCTGGACGGACGATTGGCGGGGTCGGGTTTGAATTGCCAGATGAACTTGGCCAACGATCCTTCTTGTTGAACCAGTTCACACACCCGCTGGGCGTTGTTGATGGCTGCTTGAATCTTGCCGCGATGCCGAACGATGCCAGCATTGGCCAGCAGTCGCAACACATCACTTTCATCAAAGTTTGCGACATGATGAAAATCAAAGCCGGCGAAGGCTTCCCGGAAGGCCGCGCGTTTGCGCAGAATCGTAATCCAGCTCAGACCCGACTGAAACCCTTCGAGCGTGATTTTTTCATAGAGCCGGACATCATCATGTACCGGTCGACCCCATTCCTGGTCATGATAGGCCATGTAGTCGGGTAAGGTGCCGCACCAGGAACAGCGTTGCAAACCATCGGCGTGTTTGATCAGCGAAAGCGCCATTAAATAGAGTTCCTGACCTTGGCCGGCAGGCGCTACTTCGGATGCCGACCAGCCGTCGAAAAATAATGCGCCAGGTCGCCCAATTGGTCATCGCTCATGCCGCGTAAGGTCGCTGCCATGATCGTGTCGCGCCCGGCGGCGGGACCATCGCGAAACTCCTTCAAGCTGGCACGCAGAAAGTCTTCGCGTTGCAGGGCGAGTCTGGGCATTTGTTCGCGGCCGGAATAGTCAGGCGCATGACAGGAACCACACAAGGCCGCTTTCGAAATCTGCGCACCGCGTTTGACCTTGTCCGCGTCAACCTCACCGGCAAGCGCTTTGGCCGGCAGCTCAGAGTACAGCTTGGCCAAGGCGACCAGGTCTTCGTCGCGAGCCGTATCGAGCAGCCCCTTCATGGCCGGCACCGATCGCAAACCTTCGCGGATCAACACCAGTTGATTTTCGATGAATACCTGCGGTTGACCCGCCAACGACGGGGTGCCAGGGATGGCCGAATTGCCATCAACACCATGGCAAGCCGCACAGACCGGCTGCAAGGCGGGCTGCAAGGCTGCTACGGAATTTGGCCCGGAACCCTGGGCCTGCAGGCCACTGGCGGCGAGCACTAAAGCCAATCCGCCCAGCGCCGTAGCCCAATGCCCTTCACCGGGCATAACTGATGCGATAAATCGCACCAAGCTGCTCGTCTGACAGCAGCAAGGAGCCGTCCGCCAATTGCATCATGTAGACCGGGCGACCCCAGAACGCCTGGGTGGCCGAATCCAGGAAGCCAGAGATGAAGGGCGTCACTTTGGCACCGCTGCCGTCGGCGCTGGCGCTGACCATTACGACGTCATAGCCGCTCTTGGTGCTGCGATTCCAGGAGCCCTTGCGCGCCACCAGCGCCGCGTTCTTGTACTCGGCAGGAAACATGTTGCCGGTGTAGAAATGAACGCCCATGGCCGATGTATGAGGCCCCATCAAGGCAACCGCTTGTGTCACACCCTTGCAGGCGTCGGTTTTCTTGAAATCCTTGTCGATCACATTACCAGCGTGACAATACGGAAAGCCAAAATTCTGGCCGGTAGCGGACAAACGGTTCAGCGAATCTTCCGGTGTGTCATCGCCCATCCAATCGCGACCATGGTTCGAGAACCACAACTCCTTGGTGACCGGGTGAAAGTCAAAGCCGACGGTATTTCGTACCCCACGAGCCAGAACTTCCATGCCCGAGCCATC
>JANORY010001362.1:0-1177 GCA_031415535.1 Burkholderiales bacterium
CCGACCGCGCTGACGATCGCCAAGCGTTCATTTAATGCTGACACCGAGTCGATTCGAGGTATCAGCTTTATGGGCATTCAAACGGTCAAGCATTATTACCAGACCGAGGAGTCGAAAGAGGGCGTGCGGGCGTTCAACGAGAAACGCAAGCCGGATTTCAAGAAGCATCTGGGCTGAATCAGGCAGACTCGGGGTGAATCAACTGATTACTTCAGAGCTCGGCGACGACGGTGTGTTGATGGCCTGTATCGACATGCCTGGCCGCAGCATGAACGTCTTCTCTGAGCCGCTGATTGATGCGCTGCGCCTGCTGATTGATCGTGTTGAATCGGACGCGGGTATCTGCGGGGTGGTATTGAGTTCGGCCAAGCCGGCGTTTCTGGCCGGTGCCGATCTGTCGATGGTGCTCGGAATGACCGAGCGCGCGACGCGCAGTTCAGCGAACGAAATGTTCGAGTATTGCGGCCGTCTGGGCCGCCTGTTCTTGCGCATCGAGCAATCCGCCAAGCCCTGGGTCGCCGCCGTTAACGGCACCGCGCTCGGCGGTGGTTTGGAACTGGCAATGGCCTGTCGGGTACGGCTGATTAAATCTGATGCGAAGGCTCTGCTTGGGCTGCCAGAGGTCAAGCTTGGGCTGTTGCCGGGCGCGGGGGGTACGCAACGCTTGCCACGCCTGGTCGGCTTAAAACTCGGCCTTGATCTATTGCTCAGCGGTCGCTCAATCGACCCGGCGGCGGCGATTGCGGCTGGCTTGTTTGAGGCGGCTCCCGGTGCGCAATCCTTGCTGGCCAGCGCGCGGCAACGCGTTCATTCGCTGCTTAATACGCAGGTTGCGCAAAAGCCAGAGTCAACCACTGGCAAGTTCGCTGTTCCCTTGCTCGATTGCCCGGCGGATCAGGAATCCGAGGTGCGTAGGCTAGCGCTCGAGAATGGCCTGAGCGACGCGGCCTTGCGAGACTATCCGGCGTATCGCGCGATTATTCGCAGCGTGCTGGCCGGTGGACGGCTGTCTCTCCAAGATGCGACCGATCTGGAAATGACCCGCTTTCTCGATCTGATGTTCAACCCGGTGGCAGGCAACATGGTTACGACGCTGTTTGTAGAGCGTCAGCGGGTTGAGAAAAGCCTGGCCGCTCAGAGCAGCCAGGCCCCCGAATCGATTGGCCTCGGGCACCTG
>JANORY010001363.1:0-1456 GCA_031415535.1 Burkholderiales bacterium
GGCAACGCCCTGGGCGTGACAGGCAATACACGCGGACTCATACAAGGTCTTGCCCACCTCGTTGGCGGCGACCTTTGTGGCGCCCGCCCCGGCGGGGGTAGCCGGCGCGGGTGCTGGCGCGGCGGCGGCTGCTGCGACTGACGGGGCGGCTGGCGCGGCACCAGACGGAGCGACAGGCGCGGCGGCTGTCGGGGTAACGGCTGCGGCAGCGGCGGGCGCTGCGGTTGCGGCCGCCGTAGCCGGTGTCGAAGGAGCAACCGGTGCTGCCGCAGTGGGCTCGGTGAACTTGGCACCGCTGGCGTTCGCCATATGGACTACCGCCCGAGCGATTTCAGCGTCGCTGTAGTCTCCGCCGGCCTGAGCCGCCATGGCACCCTTGCCCTTTAACGCCGAGCTCAGCAAGGCTTCGTAGCCGGTTTTGATCCGGGCAGCCCAGGCCGCGCTATCGCCCACCTTCGGCGCGTTTGCGGCACCGGCATCATGGCACGCCGAACACTGCGCTTTGTAAACCTCGGCACCCGCTTTCAAAACGCGAGGGGTGTTCGGATCGCGAATCTCAACCGATGCGACCGGCTTGATTCGGGCCTCGATCGCCTGGTTGCTCAAGGCATCGCTACCGGCGGCCTGGCGCTTGGCCGCCGTCATGTAAACGGCCAGCAGCACAATGATGATGATCGGGACAATAAACGACAGCGCAATAATCGTAATCAGTTGGGTGGGGGTTTTGATGGGAGATTCGTGGGCATCGCTCATGATGTACTCGGCGCTGTTTCAGCGCAGCAGGTGAAATTAAGGCTTTGAATTGTAATGGGAAATAGCAGGCAAAATGGCGATACTCGATAGTCTGTTGGTAAGCTGCTGACGTGCATCCTACTGCAAAACCGGGTATTCTTCGCGCCTTCGCATCGAAGTCTCGGGTGTTACGCTTGCCCTGGGCTTTGTGAGGTTCGCGCCCGTAGCTCAGTGGATAGAGTATTGGCCTCCGAAGCCAAGGGTCGTGGGTTCGATCCCCGCCGGGCGCGCCAGCTTTGACTAAGACTCTTCAGACCGCATCTAGTTTATGCACTTTTCGACGCGCCCAGCATCGCTGTCGTCAAGCAGGCTGCTCTCGGTCAGTTCCATTTCCAGTTGGCCGGCTTCGGGCATTACCCCACTGAAAAACGCGTAAGTGTTGCGCCATGGTAGCGACGCCGCGGTTCATTCACAACGACGACCACACTCGCCGACCATACGGGTAAAGTCCAGAATTGCGTGGTGAAAGCCAGTGCCTTGATCAATCGTCTTGAAGCTGAGGTCGTTTCGAATGGAAAACAAACACCATGAATGATGAATGGACGCCAAGCCAGCGTTACCCCGATCCTGCGGTGGTCGTGCTGGACGAGAGTTTTGCTCAATACCGCCTGCCACTGGCCAAGCTGGAGCGGATTGCCACCGGCTATCGCTGGGCCGAAGGCCC
>JANORY010001364.1:0-10286 GCA_031415535.1 Burkholderiales bacterium
AAGGACGTCGAGCGCGACCCCGAGCGTAACTACTTAAGTCTTGCCAAGGTGCGCGGCGAACTGGTGTTTTCGCGAGTCGAATTCAGCCACGACCCGAAGGGTGTCGGTCTGTTTCGGGACTTTAATCTGCGTATTAATCCCGGCGAACGAATTGCCATTATTGGCCGTACCGGCAGCGGTAAATCCACCTTGCTGCGGCTCGCTTGCGGGCTGTACGCGCCGCCCTCCGGCCAAGTCATGCTCGACGGTCTGGACCTGCGTCAGATCGATCCGGCCGACACTCGCATGGCGATCGGGCTGTTGCCGCAAGACTCGCGATTATTCCTCGGCACCTTGCGCGAAAATCTTGACCTTGCCCAGCAGGATCGAGCTGTCGATGACACGCGCCTGGTCGAAGTGCTCAAGCAACTGGGGCTCGATCGCTTCATCAGTCAGCACCCGCGTGGACTGGACATGCTGCTCGGTGAAGATGGTGCCGGATTGTCGGGTGGTCAGAAGCAGTTGGTGGCGTTGGCCAGACTGATGCTGCGTGACCCTCAAGTGGCCTTGCTGGACGAACCGACCACAGGGCTGGACCCAAACACCGAGACCCAAACCCTGCAGGCATTGGCGCAGTGGGCGCGCAAGGCAGGACAGTCAAAGGGTGAGCAGAGCAATAGCGAACCGGCCAGGACACTGATCATGGTTACCCACCGGCCGCAGGTGCTCGATATTGTCGAGCGCATCATCGTTGTCGATCAGGGTCGAATTGTCCTCGATGGCCCGCGTGCCAAAGTGATGGAGCAATTGCAGAAAGGGGTGTCCTTGATGCCCGAAAAGCAGACATGAGTTTTAAGGTGAATGGCCAAAAACCCATGGTCGCCGGCATCACCGACAACAAGCCACCCTGGTTGATGTTTGGCTCGGTGTTACTGATTGCCGCCGTTCTGGGCGCGTTCCTGTTCTGGGCCGCACAATCCGAGCTCGAAGAAGTCACGCGCGGGCAAGGCCGCATCGTTCCGTCAAGCCGCGAGCAGGTCATTCAGAGTCTTGATGCCGGCATCTTGACCGAGTTGCCGGTTCGAGAAGGCGATCTGGTCGAAAAGGGGCAATTGCTGCTGAAGGTCGATGACACACGCGCCTCGGCGCTATTTCGCGAACAGCAGTCCAAGGTTTCCAGCCTCGGCGCGGTCGCCGCGCGTTTGCGCACCGAAGCCTATGGCAGCAAGCTCGAATTCCCGGACGACGTGCGCGCCAACAAGGCACTGGTTAAACGCGAAACCGAGGCGTACAACGCCCGCAAGCGCGGCATTGACGATTCGGTGGCCGGGCTGGTCAAAGGTATGGTCTTGCTGGAGCGCGAAATCGCAATCACCGAACCAATGGTCGCGCGCGGTCTGGTGTCCGAGGTTGAACTGCTTAAATTAAAGCGCCAACGTAACGACTTGCAACTGCAGGTGGTCGATCGCCAGAACAAGTTCCGCATCGACGCCGCCACCGAACTCTCGCGGGTTGAGTCCGATCTGGCACAAGGGCGTGAGGGGTCAATCGCCCGCGGCGATGCGGCCAAGCGCACCGAAATGTTCTCGCCGGTCAAGGGCACCGTCAAGAGCTTGCGCATCAACACCATCGGCGGAGTGGTGCAAGCAGGGCAGGACATCATGACGATCGTGCCGTTTGAGGACAGCCTGATTGTCGAGGCCTATGTGAAACCGGCCGACGTGGCGTTTCTGCATCCCGGACAAAAAGCCGTCGTCAAGGTCAGTGCTTATGACTTTGCGATCTATGGCGGCCTGGACGGTGTTATCGAGAACATTAGCCCGGACACCTTGCGCGACGAACGCCAGAGTAAGCAACCGGTCGCCGATGCGACCGATGAAACACATTCCTACTACCGGGTGTTGGTTCGAACCAACAACAACACCTTGCGAACCCCGGATGGCAAGGTCCTGCCGATCATTCCCGGCATGACCGCCAACGTCGAAATGCTCTCCGGCAAGAAAACCGTGCTGCACTATCTGCTCAAACCGCTGAATCGAGCCAAAGACGGCCTAAGGGAACGCTGATGTCGGCGAACCCCTATGGCGCGGCACGGATCAAATCAGGCCTGGCGCATTTTCTGCTCGGCAAGCTGCTCAGTTCGGTAGCCACGATCGCGTATTTCGTTTTACTGGTGCGTCTGCTGCCGCTCGACGAATTCGCGGCCTACACGGTGCTGACCGGTCTGGTAGATGTCGTCGGTGCGATCTCCAGCGTCGGACTGTTGCATATCATGCAGCGCTATATTCCAGAGCTGTACGGTTCACACCAGAATAGCGCGCTGAGAATCATGTTGGGCCGGCTGTTTGTTGCCCGGATGGCCGTGCTGGTGGTGTTTCTGGTGGCGATGTACTTCTCGTCGCAATGGCTGGCACCACAACTCGGCCTGGCGGCCTGGCAGCAGACCTTACAGCTCTACCTTTGGGTCATCTTGTTGCGCACGCTGTCGGCGTTGCTGTTTGTGGCTCTGGAATCGATGCTGCATCAAGGGTCTGCACAATTCGCGAATTCGATGTCAGCGTTCATTCGCCTGGTCGGACTTTTGAGCCTCGCGCATTTCGGTACGGTCAATTTCGAGGCGGTCCTGTGGATCGAAATCCTGGCCGAAATTCCGGCCTGTGTGGCGATGATTGCGGCGTTTATCAAGCTGGTACCACCTCCGGACGGCGACTTGCACCGGACCACCGGCCAACGCTGGATCGTCGCCAATACCCGACGGATGCTGGACTTTGGCATCAAAGCCTATGTTCAAAGCCTGTTGGTTTTGCCGGTAAATGGTGCCTCCGACCGACTGCTTATCGGCGGCAGGCTACCGAGCACCGAAATCGCATTGTTCGGCTTCGGTCAATGGGTCTACGATCTCATGCAACGCTTCTTACCCGCGCAATTGCTGCATGGACTGTATCGACCTGTCATGAATGCCCGCTATTCGAAAAACCAGAGCTTCAGCGAAATTGTGTCGCTGTCGAACCTGATTTTGAAAATCAACATCGCGCTGGTGGGGGCGGTAGCCGTTGTATTCGTTGCCGGCGGCGGCGGTTTTATCCGAGCCCTGACCGGCGGCAAATTTGATCACGGCGCTCTGCTATTGTGCGTAATCATGTGTTTTTACATGGTCGTCGTGTCCTGGCGTCATGTGCTCGACCAGGTAAGTCAAACGGTCGAGCGTAACGAGGCGCTAATCTGGTCAAATTGCGTTATCTGCGTATCCGTGATTCCGGGCGTCCTGGCACTACCGGTATTCGGCGTTTATGCGCTTCCAATCGCCCATATTATCGGTGTAATTGCCGGCAACTTCACCCTGCTCTACCAATTGCGTCGGCATGGACTTGTTTTTAAGCATCAAACCGGAACCTTGCTTGCAATTCTTCTGGTCATTGCGCTAGTCTGTATAGGCTCGGTGCTTTTGGCGCAGCTCGGGTTACCCTGGTTCGCCAACGTACCGATTGCCTTGACGGCCTATGCGCTGCTTTTGATCTGTGCCTACCCATCGACCGCTGGAGAGTATGACCTTGTTATGAGCCTCGTCAAAAACCGGCGCCTCGCGCAGAGCGGGGCCTGACGACATGATTGAACCCGTCATCGCTTTTGGTGTGCTGTGCTCCAAGGAGTCAACTCCTGCGGTGCGGCAACTCATTGGTGCCTTGGGCGAACGTCAGCCGATTTTTGTGCATCATGACCATCGCAAGTCACCGCGATTCACAGTCAATCAAGCAAACGTTCATTTTGTGTCCGACCCACTTGATACCGGTTGGGGAACCTGGGAGTTTGTGCAGGCGATTGTCAAAACAATGCGGGTAGCACTCGAGCAAAGCCAGTTTGATTACTTTCAGGTGCTCTCCGGCTCCTGCCTGCCGATCAAGTCAATCGCCAAATTCGAGCAGTTCGTGGCGGCACGTACTCATGACGTGCACATGGGATTGATCAGCCTTGACGAGAGCAATGACACGATGATGAGTCACGGCTATCGGGTCTTTGCTGAAAATGAATCACTGCGTTATCGCCTGTTGTTGCGTGCCCGAAAGTGGTACCTGGCCGGAAACACGATCACCACCCAGAGGTCTGGCCTCGGGATTATTCATTTGACCGAATCGGCGCGTGAGGCAATGACCCTGAGTGCGCGTCTGGCGCAGTCGTTTACCGCCTTGGTCAGGCACGGCCGCGTCTTTGATCATCCGTTTCGGGCGGGCATTACGCCCTACATCGGTAGCACCTGGTTCGGCTGTTCGCGAGAAGTCTGCGAATTTCTGGTTAACCGATCACAAGATGAAGCACTTGAAACCTACTATCGCAAAACTAAGCTGATCGATGAATCCTACTTTCACACCTTGATCGGCAACTCGAAATTTTCGGTAGGTCAATCCAATCACTTTATCAGCGACTTTATTGATAGTCACCCGCGGCTGATCGAAGCCGCCGATATTCATCGCTTGCAAGCATCGTCAGCGTTTTTTGCGCGTAAATTCAAACTAGCGCTTGATGACCCTGCACGCGATGCAGCCTTAAGCCTGTGCAAAGAACTCGAGAACGAAGTACATTCCGAGTCAACCCGCAGCGTCTAAAAGCTGCCGGGTCGCTCTTCGGCCGACTCGACAGACTTCACACTCCATAACAATCATCCGCACTTTGACACATTTGTTTTGTGTCTGCGTGGCTCCAAATGTCGCCTGACTCGAAAATGCATTTCCATTCCGACGTCATGGTAGCAATCGCCCGTTAAACTCGGTCTCGCGGATCGAAGCTCGTTCCCGCTCGAGGAGTAGGCCATGTCAGTCCGGATCGCATTCGGAATTATTACCGCACGCGAAAGCGTTCGAGCGGTCACCCAGCTCGTCGACGCCATCGGTCCGAATCATCCGATCTTCATCCATCATGATTTCACCAAACAGACTGATTTCCAGATCCATCGCCGCAACGTGCACTTTGTCGCCAACCCGGTAGTGACTCAATGGGGCTCCTGGGAATTTTCCGAAGCAATCCTGCTGGCAATGCGTACCGCGTTGAAAGAGTCGAACGTCGATTATTTCCAATTGCTCTCGGGTAGTTGTTTACCGATCAAAGCGATCGAAGAGTTCGAGCACTTTGTCGAGCATGAAGCCAGTGACGTCAATATGGACGTCATGTGTATTGACGAAGACAGTGAAGCGATGATGAGCCACGGATTTCGACTGTTCGCAGCGAGCGATACCTTTCGGCATCGGCTGCTGCGCCGAACACGACGCTGGTACTACGACTCAGGCGCGCACACCGTGCAACGAAGTGGCTTGGGTATTCGCAAGCGCAACGACGATGAACGTCAGGTCACGCTGCCAGCACGCGCCCAAATCGCGCGTATGCTGATTCAGATCGCACGCCAGGGTTATCTGTTCAAACATCCGTATGGGCAGATTTGGCTGCCCTATATTGGCAGCACCTGGTTCGGTTGCAAACCCGAGGTGGCAGAATTTATTGCCTATCGGGCCGACAATGATCCAACGCTTTCATTCATGCGCGTCGCAGAACTCGCCGATGAGCTTTACTTCCAGACCTTGGTCGGCAATTCGCCGTTCAGCATCGGGCCGTCAAATCATTTGATCAATGACTTTGTCGATGCTCATCCGTTGAAGTTCGGTCTCAAGGACACATCAAGAATTATCGAATCGGGCAAGTTCTTTGCGCGCAAATTCGAAGACGATGCAAATAATGTAATGCGCTTGCGTTTATTGCAGGATCTGAGCGCCGTCGCAGTCTGAGGCGAAGCTGATTGAGGCGAAGCTGATTGAGTTGAAACTGTTTAGCGCACGCACTCTTGATTAGCGGTAACGGTTGCGCAAACCGAGTCAACCACCCGTTTGATAATGCGCTCATTCATTTCGACCCACAGGGGCAAGCTCATCACACCCTCACAAAGCTGGTTGGTGATTGCCAAGCCATCGTTCGGCGACGCACTGAATTGTGCTTGCATATGGCAGGCCGGCGTGAAGTAGCGGCGAAACTCAATTCCTCGGGCGGCAGCGTCCTTGACGCATTGTTCCTGGATACTCAAATTTGGCGCACACACGGCAAACCATTGCGGCGAAACAGTGCCACGCACCGCTTGCGGACGGAACCCCGCCTCGATCAAACCGGCGCTCTTGAATTGCGATCCATATTCTGCATGCAGGCCGATCAACTTGTTGCGACGCGCAGAAAAGCTGTCTAATGTGGCCAAGGCCACCGCTGCAGAAATCTCCGGCAACTTGGCGTTCATACTCAACATTTCGGAGGCCCGTGCGGCACCAAAACCGAAATTGCTGGCCTTGCGAATTTTGGCAACCAGATCCTTGTTGCCGCTGTGAACCAGGCAGCCTTCGCCGACCGGAAACGCCTTGGTCGCGTGCATGCTGTACACCACCGCACCGGAGAATCCCTGACCAAATGACTTGCCCTCATGCGTCGCGCCAATCGATGAAGCGGCGTCGACCACAACCGGAATTCCACGCTTCATCAGTTGTTCGTACGGGCCCAGATCCATGAATGAGCCACAGGTTGCATAGGTGACCACCACGGCGACCTCGTCGCCATAGGTTTTCAGCGCACGATCCAATGCGGCAGGATCGAGCACCCATTGATCCGGATCAATATCGACAAAAATAGGCTCAAGACCGCACCATTGGGCCGCCAGCGGCGTCGCCGCAAAGGTGAAGCTGGGCATGATCGCGTAACGGCCGCGGCGCTTGATCCGATCGATTGCCAGCATCAGGCCCAAGGTCGCATTGCCCATGGTGCAGACCGCACCCTCGTTGCCGAACCATTCGGCCAACATGCGCTGTTCAAACTTGGTATTGAGTGGACCGAAATTGGTGTACTGACGCGACTGATCGATGGTCCGCAAATACGGCAGGTACTCGTCAACCGTTACCAGTCGCGGCCTGAGAAAAGGAATCGGCTCATTCATGGTTTCTGTCCATAATCAGGCATGCAATAGACTTCGCAGACGATCAAGTGCGCGCAAGCGGATCGGCGACTCGGCATCGTCAGGAAATTTTCGGGCAAAGAACAAGGGCGTCTGGATCATCCGGTTGAAATCTTCGTCGGTGATCCATTCCGGGCTGCCCGCCGTTGTGAAGGTGTTGATCACATGGTTACCAGGACCAATCTTGAATCCGGAATTGGCCAGAAAGGTCGGGAACATAATTTCGTCGACGATCGGCAGTCGCCGGAAATGACCGTCAACGCGAGGATCTTGTCGAGTCTTTGCCAGCGCCGCGCAGGCCTTGTGCGTCAAGCCGACCCAGGTACTGCCAATGTAGGGTCGAAACGCGTCATTGAACGGATGCCGATGCAGCAAACCTTTTTTCGCCAATTCGGTAATACCCAAGCCCAGTTGAGCCTTGAACGCGGGAATCGGCCCCATTGGCCGCATTTCGTCGCGCTTGCGAATCGATAGTGAAACATGTTGCTGAACTTTGACTTCCGGCCCGAAATACCAGCGCTGCGCACGCTGCAGGAGCGCGATCCTCAAGGTCTTCGCGGGAACATAGGCGCGAAAGCCGAAGATCATCATCATTTCCTGATCGGCGCTGATATCAAAGAAATCGCCGTGAATTTCGCAATCGCTCGAGCTGATGTGTTGCTCAAAGTCAGCGAGCGGTCTTATCGGAAAACAGGTCGGGCTCAGCAACTGGAAATAGTCGAATTCCAACTCACGCAGCGCATAATCGAGCGTGTGATAAATGCCGTCTGAAAAGCCCCAATTGCCCCAGCCGGTTTCCTTTGGGTCTGCGACCCAGCGAACATTGGGGCGGTTGATCTGAAAGTCTTTTTGCTTGCGGAAATCATGGTGAATCAACACGGTATGTGGTGCCAATGCGTCCACCAATTGCAAAACCGTGCTCGGCTTTTGCATGGCGGACATTACGGCGAAAACGATACGCGGTTTCAAACAGTTTCCTTGACTCTAGACTTCGTTGAGCTGTCTTTAACGACACGAAATGCGGCAAACATACCGAAAAGCACTATTCCCGCAGTCATCGAATACCACTGTAGCGCATAAGCTTGATGTTTGTCGACGGCATCCGCTGGATGCATCCATTCGCGTATCAAACGGTCGTTAGAAGCGGAAATCTGGCGCAGTACATAAGGGTGAATCGAGCGGCCTAGCCATTCGGAATACCGATCCAAATCGAAGAACTGCCAAATTTTCTCACCCGGTTTGGGTCGGCCGGGCTCACCCAATTGCAAAGCCTGCGGCAAACGCGCGACGACCAGGCCCTCCAAGGTAACCGGTCCCTGTGGTGTATCCACCACAGGTGACTGCGCCGAGTCATTCACATTGCGAGCCACCCAACCGCGCAAAATCAACAGCGGCGGCCCGCCTGCCTCGGGCAGCAGCGGCGTCAGAACGTGAAAGCCAGCCTGGCCCTTAAACGTCCGGTTATCGAGAAAAATGGTTCCCGAAGGCTCGAACCGACCGGTAACCCGCGCTTTCAGTCCGTCGATCCGTTCTGGCGATAAAGCCTGCGACAACACCTCAAGTGCAGCACCCGCCAAGGCCTTTTCTCTGAGTTCAGCCAGCGTGCGCTTTTCCTGCGCACGCCGCACCTGCCAGTTCCCAAGAGCTAGCGTGATCGCTGCGAGTATGAGCAACCCGACGGCGGCCAGCAAGACCGATCGCCTGGAAAAACCTGCCGGCAAGCGCATGGTCTTTGATCCCCGATGCTGACCGCGGTTCGCGACTCATGTTTTGAAACCGCTACAGCCAATAAATAATCACGTAGAGCGCTAGCCAGACTACATCAACAAAGTGCCAGTACCACGCTGCTCCCTCAAAGGCGAAATGGTGATCAGCCGTGAAATGGCCTTTCATGACCCGGATCATGACCACCGCCAACATGATCGCACCCATGGTGACGTGAAAACCGTGAAAACCAGTCAACATAAAAAATGTCGAGCCGTAAATGCCGGAAGTCAGCTTCAAATTCAATTCTGAATAGGCGTGAATATATTCATAGACCTGAAACCCCATGAACACCGCGCCCAAAACAACCGTCGCGAACAGCCACAAGATAACCTTGTTGCGGTGGCCGTCCTTTAGGGCGTGGTGTGCAATGGTCAGGGTCACACCGGAGGTCAACAGCAACAAGGTGTTGATGGTGGGAATTGGGAACGGTCCCATTTTGGTGAAGCCGTCAATCGTTCCGGTCGGGCCCAAATTTGGCCAGGCGGCACTAAAATCCGGCCACAGAAACGATTTGTGATCAAGGTCACCCAGCCACGGCATTGAAATTACCCGAGCGTAAAACAGCGCGCCAAAAAACGCCCCGAAAAACATGACCTCTGAGAAAATGAACCAGCTCATGCTCCAGCGGAATGACACATCGACGTTCTTGCCGTATTTGCCGGCTTCGGATTCACCCGAAACAGTGCCAAACCAACCGAACATCATGTAGATCAAAATCGCAAAGCCGATGGCGACCAGAATCGGGCCGAACCCGAATCCATTGACCCAGCCGGCTGCGCCCATCGCCATTGACAGCAGCGCGACGGCACCTACCGCCGGCCACTTTGACGGATCAGGTACAAAGTATTGCAGCGCTGAAGTATTGGTTCCACCACCCATGTTCAGACTCCTCGGCTCATGCCTAAAGAACAGTACTCAAAATCGAACGGTACTCAAAATCTAATTCGGATCGATACTCACTTCACCACCATACGAACAATGGCAAGCAACACAAAAATGAACAGCAACGCCATTACGATGCCGGCAATAATCAGGTGTACCGGATTAAGGCGTGAAATATCGCGTTGGTGGGCGTTTCGCCCGCGGACACCAAAAAAAGCCGATGCGACCGCCTTAAAGGTGTCGAGCATCGATGACTTGCGCTCAAGCACCGCCTTCGGATCGGCCATTTTCGATTAACCTCCGCTACCCGGCGTTACCGGGGTCGAAATTGCGCCCTGCAATGGCTTGGCACCGTATTCAAAGAACGTGTAGGACAGTGTAATGGTAGCCACATCGGCCGGTAATTTGGGATCGATGACAAACACCACTGGAAAGCTGCGAGTCTGGTTCGCCTCGAGAATCTGCTTTTGGAAACAGAAGCACTCAAGCTTTCGAAAATAGCCTGCCGAGTGCTGCGGGGCATAACTCGGGATCGCTTGACCGGACACTTCCCGACTCTCGGTGTTGGTGACCTGGTAAACGACCGTAACCAGCTCCCCGGGATGCACGTCGAGCGAGGTCTTTTCAGCCTTGAAGCGCCACGGGCCGCGACTGTTGGCGTCGAACTCAACCGTTACCTTGCGCG
>JANORY010001365.1:0-3693 GCA_031415535.1 Burkholderiales bacterium
TCGCCAAACTCGCCGATCGAATCGGCTTTCCCGAATACGTTGGTTGGTCCGCGAGTCTCCAGTACGGTGCGGCCCCGCTCCGGTGCCGCGATGCCGAGCTCTGCGCGGAACTCGCTCATGGACTGTGTTCGTCGATCGGGATATACGACTAATGCGGCGTCGACCGCCTGCAGGAATTCAGGGCTGTATCGACCTCGGCCCACTTCGAGCGCTGGGGTCAGCGTGTCGTTCATAATGCGTGCCACCGACGGTGTCGGCGCGCGCCCGCCGATCGCGTAGTAGATCAGCGCGGCCAGCGCGTAAACGTCGGTCCACGGACCCTGCTTCATCTCGGGTACTTCGGCGTATTGCTCGACCGGCGCGAATCCAGGTTTCAGAATAACCGTCAGCGCCTGCGTCATATCGCCGATCACCCGGCGAGCCGCGCCGAAGTCCAGCAGCACCGGACGGCCGTCGTGCAAGATCAGCACATTATCGGGCGCGATGTCGCGGTGAAAACACTGCTTGGCATGCATCAGTTCAAGCGCATCGAGGAGCGGTGCCAACATGCCTTTGAGCCATTCCTCGCTCGGCCGCTCGGGCAGAACCTTCAGCGCTTGTTTGAGCGTCACGCCTTCGTACAGGGGCATGACCATATAAGCGGTGCCATTGGCCTCCCAAAAACGATGCACCTTGACCAGCGCTTCATGATCGAAGTGCGCCAACAGTTTCGCTTCGTTGACAAAACTGCGCAGCCCCGCCTCAAAGGTTTCGGCATGCCTCGACGACTTGACCGAAACGCTGAGTCCCTGGCCTCGGGTAGCCAGCGCCGACGGCATGTACTCCTTGAGCGCCACCTGACGTTCGAGTGAATGATCCAGAGCCAGATAGACAATTCCGAAACCACCTTCGCCAATCAGGCCAATGATTTCAAATTCACCGAGCCGGGTGTTAGCGGGTAATAAGTTGTTCGAGGTGGATGCGCTACCGGCGACGGGCGGCAGCGGGATACGAGCTGCGGCGGCACCAAAAATACCGAAGTCGCCGAGCTCTGCTGCGGTACCGCTGCCACCGACGGCGGCACCTCTGCCACTGGCAAGGGCACCTGAGGCGGCCTTGCCGATGACTCGCGTGCGGTCATCTTCTGCGCTCATGCACTCTGCTCCTCGACGCCTGCCGTGAATCGAACCAGCGCCAGGAAGCTGGCGGCGGGCGGCGGGCAGTGCTCAACGCGCAGAACACGCTGCTGTATCGGGCCGCGCAACCAGAACGCCGAGCAGGCTGAACCGCCGGCAAGCCGCGCCAAACCGAGTGATTCAACCCAGGATGAAAAATCGTCGCCCTCGTGCAAAACACCGAGCGCTATCGGTGCCCGCGACACAATCGCCGGCACGGCGCGCAGTGCGGCATCGAATCCGTCGATATCGTCATCTTCCAGGACCTGCAGGGCAAGGCCTTCGAGAAGATCGAGTCGAGCCTCCAGATCGGTACTCGATAAACGAGTGAACGTGTTGCGAGGCAAAGGCAGGGCGACGGTCAGTGGGAATAAGCGGCCGACTCGATCGACGCCTGGCATCAAGATACCGGCCCAGATTGGTTGATGGCTCTGTCCGGAATTCCAGAGAAAACGCCAGACCGAAAAACTCAGGAAGATCGCCTCCCACTGTTCGCCGAGTGCGGCCTTGGCGTCGAGCATGCCAAGGCTTAGCCAGCGGTCCCAAGGCTCCCTAAAATCATCCGGCAGTCGTCGAGTCAAAAAATCGCCGGCGGCCGGCAGCTTGCCATACCAGCCAACGGCCGACGGCGGCGCGCCGCTCGTGGCCACTGATGCCTTGGCCAATGATGTCGGGGCAAGTGCTGCGCAAACGAGGCGTGCTGCGACGGCGGGTGCTGCGGCTGCAACTACGGGTTTGTCGATCGCAGGTTTAGCGGTGGCGGGATCAGTGATTGCAGGTTCAGCGATTGTAGGTCTGGAGACTGTAGGTCCGGCGACTGTAGGTCCGTCGATTTCAGGATCGATCGCGGTTTCGGGCGGAACAGGTTCGTTCATCGCGACGATCCTAAAGCCGTGACGGACAAGTAAACGATTGCAGCTCCGGCAAGCGGAACGGATTCTGCACGCTGCTGGCGGTGACATCAAACAGTGCCTTGCGGCCCTCAAAGTTAAAAGACGCCCGGAACTTTTCGGGTTGCCCACTTCGTTCGATCTGCGCGCGGTCGAACATTCGGTAGATCGCCCACGGACCCTCGAAGACCATGCCCGAATTGCCACTGGCCGAGGCAGGAGAGATCTGAATGCGAATCTGACCGGTCGCTTTGGGTCCAGGCCAGGCAATGCTCGTCGGCACAATCGGGCCATGCGCGTACTTGAGCACCTGGCCGTCGGCGTCCAGACTGAATTGCAGAATCGCCGGGTCCATCTCGAGCGGTTTCAGGTCGACCCGTACTGACGGCGTGCGACTGCCGCCGGTGAAAAATACCTTACGAATCTCGTCAGCCCGCTGGAACTGGACGAGTGCGACCGATCCCTCGCCCATGGTCGAATCTCCCTGCCGGCGAAACTTCCAGGGCTTGCTGCTGGTGTCGACAAACTGCGCCAGATTTTTCTTGAAGAATTCATCCATCAATCCGTCGGCCGCGAACATCCGTGCAAAGTCCTCGGGAACAATGTCGCGGGTACTGCCGGCGGCGACCGGATAACGACCTTCAATGGCTTTGCGACAGAACTCGCCAATGTTTGACTGCAGCATTTGTCCGATGTTTTCGCGGGTGGCACCGAGCGCCTGATTGGTGCCGTTGACGGCCAAAGTGTTCATCATTGAGCGGACTGGTTCCGGCAGCCGTGCCGCTTCACCCTTGACGCGGTTCGGCAGGTCGCTGGCCGGTGGCGGGTTATTGCTGCTAACGGCTGTTTCAGTTGCGATCAACAGGTTGTACAAGTCATTGATCAAGGTCATGGTGGCATCAACCGGCGCGGGTTGACCCGCCGCCGGTGACTTCACATAACGACGCAGGGCCTCGAAACGGTCATCGACCATCGATTCAATTTTTCGCACCGCCGCAGGCCCGGGTAAGACGACCGCAGGTGCGTTGCCGCCCAGCATACGAGAGAGGTTGTCCTGTGTCTCCTTGACGGCGTCGGTGGCTTTGTCGAGTGCGCCTTTGGCGGCGGCTGCGACCGGGCCGGTTTGTTCGGCCAGACTGACCTCACGGGCCACTGCATTCAACAGTCTGGGCAGGGGCGAGTCGGGCGCCGACAGCAATCGCGCCAGTTGCACACTTTGTTGCAGGCTGTTGGTTTTGATCAGCGCGATGTCGGCGAGAAACTTCTCCCAGATCGAGATGTACTCCTGCAAATAAACCAGGCGCACTTCATTGGCCAGCGATTCACGCTGCCTGCTGTCGCCCAGGCGTCGGGCGTTATCGGAATTTGCGACACCGAGCACCCAGGTCTCCTCTTCGCCCAATTGTTTGAGCAGCGGGTCGAGTTGTTTCTGAAAGCCCTTGTGATAGCCGTCAAAGGTGTAAGCACCCGGCACCCCTTGTGTCATCGCTGTGCCAGACAGGCGGGTCAGTACCATGTGCGCGTTGTTACCGGCGGCCTGCGGGATCCGAAAGTCCGCAAACTCGCTCCCAAATCCTTGTCGTTTGATGCGACTGGCGACGCGTACCGGGAATGGCGTGCCCAATAAGGCGCGGCGTACCCGGTCGACC
>JANORY010001366.1:0-6268 GCA_031415535.1 Burkholderiales bacterium
GGCGATCAAGCGCAGCAAAGGTACCAGACAAACCAGGAATAGGAAGGGCTTTAGCAAGCGTTGTAACAACCGACTTGGCGCTCAGAAGAGCAGTTTCAGGTCCATGCCAGTGTAGAGCGACGCAACCTGATCGGCGTAGCCATTGAACATCAGGGTCTTGCGTTTGCGTTGCAAGAATCCATCCTCGCCAATGCGGCGCTCTGTCGCCTGCGACCAGCGTGGGTGATCGACTTCGGGATTGACGTTCGAGAAAAATCCGTACTCATGCGGTGCCGCACGATTCCAACTGGTAATGGGCTGCTTCTCGACAAAACGGATTTTGACAATCGACTTGCCGCTCTTAAAGCCATACTTCCAGGGGATCACTACGCGCACCGGTGCGCCGTTCTGGTTCGGCATGACCTCGCCATAGAGCCCCAGGGCCAAGGTCGTCAGCGGATGGTTGGCTTCGTCCAGACGCAGAGCTTCGACATACGGCCATTGCAGCACCGATGACTTAAGCCCCGACATCTGCTTTGGATCGGCCAGCGTGTGAAACTCGACATACTTGGCACTCGCGCTGGGCGCCAGGCGCTTGATCAGTTCTGATAACGAGAATCCGATCCAGGGAATCACCATCGACCAACCCTCGACACAGCGCATCCGAAAAATTCGTTCTTCCAGTGGCGCAAGCTTTAGCAGGTCATCGAGATCGAAGTTCCTGGGCTTATCAACCAAACCGTCAACCGAGATGGTCCAGGGACGGGTCTTCAACGTATGAGCGTTGCGCGAAGGCTCTTCTTTTTCAGTGCCAAACTCGTAATAGTTGTTGTAGGTAGTGACGTCCTTGTACGGCGTAGCTTTATCCATACTGAAGACCTGGCCGACACGCGCGTTCAGTTTGGCACCAGAGCCGCCGCTTTGCAGGACGCCCGCTGCGCTCTGTGCGTTAGCCAGCGTCCGGGTGGCAATGCCCGCCAATGCTGGCGCGGTGAGCGCCGCCTTTATGATGGCTCGGCGATTGCGCCAGGCACCGGGCGCAGTCACCTCGCTGGCCAGCGCATCACTGGCTGAACTGAGTTTGATGAGCATCAGCGCTCAGCGCATGCCGGCGACATAGTCCGCGACGGCTTTGATTTCAACATCGGACAATCGCGCCGAGATCGTGCTCATCTGGGCGCTATTCTTGCGGATACCCTGGCGAAAACCCACCAACTGGGCTTCGGTGTAGTCGGCGTATTGCCCGGCCAAACGTGGATACTGCGCCGGAATGCCGGCCCCGTTCGGACTGTGGCAGCCAGCACATGAAGGAACTTCTTTCGACGCAATGCCACCGCGATAGATCCTTTGACCCAACTCCACGCTTTCCTTGCTCTTGGCGGCGGAAGGCTTTAGCTTTTGACCGGCATAGAAGGCCGCAACATTACGCATGTCGGCGTCGGAGAGTTGCGCGACAAAGGCGGCCATGATCGCGTTGGCTCGTTCGGCCGACGTCGCACCGGCTTTCACTTTGAAATTTTGCAGTTGTTTGTACAAGTAGTCTGGGTGCTGTCCGGCGAGTTTCGGGTTGATCGGAGCCGTACCGTTGCCATCGGGCCCGTGGCAACTGGCGCAAACCTGCGACGCGATCTGCTGGCCTTTGGCCGCATCAATCTTCAAGGCCGCCTGGGACGTGGCTTCGGCCGCCGCTGGGAGTGCCGCTTGGACGGTTGCTGGAGCCGCCGCTGGCGTCACTGCTGGAGCCGCCGCCGGAGCGGCAGTTTGGGCGTAAACGACCGGGGCAATTAATAAAGTCGCCACCGCCAGAGTAACGGCAAGAAAGGGCAGCGAAACAGAACGGATATGAACATTCATGACAAGGCTCGTCATCTCAACAGTTAACAACAGGTACCAGCACAACCCTAAATTGTACAATGATCAATCGTGATTCAAGCTAAACGATAACAGTTTGAGTTGTTTCTGGTAGCTGACAACGTGGTCACCGGAACACACAGGGAGACATCGATTTGAGCCTTTTGCTCAGTGCAAGGTTTCACACAACGGTGGCGCAAACCCGACAATTGTCGCGCGGCAACGTCGCCGAGCTGGCGTTTGTCGGTCGCTCGAACGCCGGCAAATCCTCGGCGATCAATGCTTTGTGCAACCGCCGCAAACTGGCGTTCGCCAGCAACACCCCAGGCCGGACTCAGGCACTGAACTATTTTGCGGTCGGTCGCGAACCCGACATCGATTCGTTTCTGGTCGATATGCCAGGCTATGGTTACGCGGTCGCCTCGAAATCTGCCCGTGAAGAATGGGGCAATCTGTCCGGTCGCTATCTAGCTACCCGGGCGCAACTTTGCGCCGTGGTACTGATTGTTGATATTCGGCGCAGCCTCGGACCCCTGGATCGCGCACTGCTCGAATGGGTACGGCCCGAACAGAATTTATTGGTGCTGGCATCGAAGGCCGATAAACTGAATCGCGCCGATCAAACCAAGGCAGTCGCCGAGCTGCGGCAACGGCTCGCAGAGGTGCGCACGTCGGGGCTGACCGAGGTCTTGGCCTTTTCGGCACCGAACCGGATCGGCCTCGAGTCGGCGCGCAAAACGATCGAACAATGGCTAATCTTAGCCGAGCAGAAAAATCGCGTGAACAACTAAGCAACTAAGCAACTAAGCAATTTAGGCCGCCCAAAAGGCCCTGAACCGACGGATTGAGCACCATGACCGATAACAAAAACCTGTTCCTTCAACAGTTCCCGGCAACGCGCATGCGCCGTCTGCGGCGCGACGACTTTTCGCGGCGCATGTCACGTGAGACCACGCTCGCGGCCGATCACCTGATCTACCCGGTGTTTGTACTCGACGGCAAGAATAAGACCGAGCCGATCGGCTCCATGCCTGGGGTGCTTCGCCACACGATTGACCAACTATTTTCGATTGCTGAACAGTGTCTCGAGCTGAAGGTGCCGGTAATGGCGCTGTTCCCGGTCATCGACCCCGCTCTGAAAAGTCTGGACGGTGCCGAAGCGACGCGCGAGACTGGTTTGATCCCGCGCGCGGTATCGGCATTGAAGGAGAAATTCCCGGAGTTAGGTCTATTGACTGATGTCGCGCTTGATCCCTACACCAGCCACGGCCAGGACGGCGTCACCGACGAAAGCGGGTATGTACTTAACGATCCGACCACCGAGATTTTGGTCAAGCAAGCCTTGCTGCAGGCCGGCGCAGGCGTGGATATCGTCGCACCGTCTGACATGATGGACGGGCGGATCGGCGCGATTCGCGATGCCCTCGAAGCACACGGCTTCATTCATACCCGCATCATGTCGTACGCCGCGAAGTTTGCGTCTGGTTTCTATGGACCGTTTCGGGATGCGGTCGGATCAAGCAACAATCTGGGCAAGAGCAATAAAAAGAATTATCAGATGGATCCGGCCAATACTGACGAAGCTTTGCGCGAGGTGGCGCTCGATCTTCAGGAAGGCGCCGATATGGTCATGGTCAAACCCGGCATGCCTTATCTGGACATTGTTCGGCGCGTCAAGGACACGTTCAGAGTTCCGACCTATGTCTATCAAGTCAGCGGCGAATACTCCATGCTGAAGGGCGCGGCAATCAACGGCTGGCTCGATGAACGCACGGTGGTTCTTGAATCCCTGCTGGCCATGCGTCGCGCCGGTGCCAATGGGGTGTTGACCTACTTTGCGCTCGATGCGGCGCGCTGGCTGAAGGACGCTTGAGGGCAGACGCTTAAGGGCAGACGCTCAAGAACAGACTCGCAAGTACAAGACTCGCAAGGGCAGACCATAGTGCAGTTCATCACGCTCGCCGCCAATACCGTCCAGGTCACCGATCAGGCACCGACCGCGCTCCCCGCTAGCGGCTTTCTGTGGTGCGACTGCCCGTATGATCAAGCGCGTCAATGGGTCGACTCGATTCAGAGCCTGACCGGCATTCAATTTTTTGATGATCACTTGTTCGACGCCGAGAATCCGAACCACCCGTCGTATTTTGATTCAACTCAGCGTTACGAGATGATCGTGTTTCGTGGTCTCGATATGAAGCTGCCCAGCAATCGCACCGGAACTGGCTCGGCCGCCAGTGAAACGACCGGGCACCGTCGCGACGGCAAAGAAGACGTACTGCCATTGCAGGCTATTCGAGTCAGAACGCTGCCGAGTGTATTTTTTCTGATGCCTGGTTGTCTGGTCACGGTCAGACCCACCAACAGCGCGGTGTTGAATACGCTTAAGGAACGGGTGTTGGCCAGCGTTGCCAACAAACAGCGCCAACCTGCCAGCCCAGAGGAGCTGATGCTGCGCATGTTGAACGTCATGGTGGACCGTTATCTTGACCTGCGCCAACCGCTGTCCGATCAGCTCGAATACTGGCAGCATCAGTTGCTGAATCCGCGCAAGCCCTTTCGCGACTGGATGCTCTTGCTGGAGGCCCGCAGCGAAGCACGAAAACTTGAGCAGCTTTGCGAAGAGCAGCTCGACGCGATCCAGGAGTGGCGCGATGAACGCCTCGAGCATGATGCAGCTCAAGCCAAGCTCGACGCGAACAGCCCGAACAATACTAACAACCCAAGCAGCGCGACCAGCAATGAACCGGCCGAGGCCAATGCTCTGCCAACCGTTTCCAGCTTGCCTGCACTATCGGATTCCTTGCAGGTTCGGGCCAGCGATGTGGTCGAACATATTCAGCGCGTCCTTAGCCACGCACGACGGCTTGAGGATTCGGTCGAATCGGCGGTGCAGTTGCATTTCTCAGCGACCAGCCACCGCACCAACGAGATCATTCGAACGCTGACGACGATCACCGCCATCTTCATGCCCTTGACGCTGATCACCGGCATTTTTGGTATGAACTTCGACGCCATTCCGGGCTTGCATTCACCGTTCGGTTTCTGGCTGACCATGGCCGGCATGTTGGTGATTGTTCTGGTGATGTTGATCATGTTCCGGCGCAAGCACTTCTTGATGCGCAGTTCTAGCGGGCGCTCGCGCGTGCCGGGCAGCTAACTGATTGCGGCGTTCACCGGTGGCGTTCACCCATAGGCATTTACGCGCAAGGACATAGCCTGCGACCCTAGACCTGCAACATTTTGAAGCGCCTATGCGTCAAATACTGTGCAAGCGTAAATGCGACAACGGTGTAGGCGATCAGTACCGATAGATGCCGCAGCGGCGACGCCGGCCACTGATCCAGCACCAACGGCCGCACCAGCTCAACCGCCGCGCTCAGCGGCAACCATTGCGCGATCGCCGCCAGCCAGTTTGGCAAACCCGTCATTGGATAATAAACTCCACAGACGAACACCATCGGCGTCAGAACCAGCGTGAAGTAGTAGCTGAAAAAATCATAGCCCTTGGCGAGTGCATTGATGCACAAACCCACTGCCGCAAACAGCAATCCAATCAGTCCCACCAACGGCAAAACCAAGACCAGCTTGGGAGAGTACGAAATGCCGAGCAGCAGGATCACCGCCAGAATAGCCACACCGGAGAACACACTCTTGGTGGCTGCCCAAAGCCATTCGGCGGTCAGGACATCGGCCAACTCAAGCGGCGCATTCATGATTGATTCCCAAGTGCGCTGCGCCTGCATGCGCGAGTAGGCTGAATAGAGCGACTCGAAGCTTGCGGCCATCATCGTGCTCATACAGATGGAGCCAGCAGACAGAAAGACGATATACGGCACGCTATCGATCTCGCGGATCCACTGGCCAATGCCGTAACCGAATGCCAATAACGTGATCAATGGGTCCGCCACATTGCCCAGCAGGCTAGCCGTCGCCAGTTTGCGCCAGACCAGCCAGTTGCGCCGATAGACCGAAATAAATCGTCCCGACACAAGCGCGGTCCAGGTTAGCTTCAAGTAATACATTTGAACTCCGAAAGGCTCCTAATCGCGCAGATCACGGCCAGTCAGTTTGAGAAAGACATCTTCCATATTGGCGGGACGTTGCAAGAATCGTATGGCTCGATTTCCTTGCAGTTCAGCAGCAATCGCACGCGAGTCCTGGCAATAAACAAAAACCGTGTCACCGACGCGCTCAATCCGGGCATCCGGGTGACGGCCAGCGGCGGTCAGGCTCCAATCGCTCTGCCCCTCGCCACTAAGCTCCAGAACCTGCGGCTCTATTTCGCTCCTGATCAAGCCCAGCGGCGAATCGCTGGCGATCATTTTGCCGTTATCAATGACCGCAAGCCGATCACAAAGCCGCTCGGCTTCATCCATAAAGTGCGTCGTCAACAAAATCGTGCCGCCCCGCGCCCGCCACTGCTTGAGCCGCTCCCAAA
>JANORY010001367.1:0-3739 GCA_031415535.1 Burkholderiales bacterium
GATCGAGCGTGAAGATCACGTCCTTCGCGAGATACGGGATGATGTTGTTGTCCTCCAACGTCCTGCCATTCGGAAGCAGCGTGCGGTTGTGGGCTAGGATCTGCCCTGCCGGCAGATAGCTCGGGCCCACCGCGTCATGGAATTGCGCCAGGCTCAGGCCGGCAACCTGACGGCCATCCGGGAATACAACGAGTGCCGCAGCGCCGGGCTGGTCAATGGCGATGACGATGTATCCGTGCGAGACCAGTTCTTCGACCTGGAATGTATTCATCTGACGAAATCCGGTCGCCCCCTCGAGGAAGATCAGCACTGGAAAGCTGGGCTGATCGTCTGCAACAGGGGCTGACGAAATGGCGTTGGTCGTTATGTTTTTCAAGTGTCCGAACATGAATTCCGGCTTGCCGTGGATACGCGCAAACGCCGCAGTCACGGCGTCGGCATCCGGCAGGTAGGCGACACGCGAGCCTGACGGACGGCCCTTGGCCGGGTACCAGATTTGCATCATCAGCGCACGGCGCTCGTTCGGATCGGTTGTGAAGACCTCCGAACGGGTTGCATCGACCCAGTGGTAAGTCAAAGTGCCGATCGCATACGGTCCGGTCGGCTGCGCGAAGCGGTATATGGGGATCATCAGCGGTAGAGCGACGCTGATCGCCAGCGCCAATGCACCGAGACCGATGGCTGCGGCGCCGCGAAACCGATGAGTCCGTTTTGGTTCAGCGGGCCTGGCAGCCGGCGTCAAATTTTGCAGCAACCAGAGCGTTCTTGTATCGAGATCCAAAGGTATCGCTCACTGCGCGTGTTGTTTCACCCACGCCACATAGCGGTCCATCCAGGCCTGCAGAAACTTGCTGCTGCCGTCATTGAGATTGCCGCCGGCATCGAACAGTCCTTCCTTCGCATGGATGAATGCTTCGGGTTGGCCGAGGGTCGGTACGTCGAGGTAGGCGAGAACGTTGCGCAGGTGTTGCTGCGCCATGGCGGTACCGATGGCGCCCACCGAACAACCCATTACCCCGGCTGGCTTGCCTGCCCAGGCACTCTGTCCATAAGGACGCGATGCGTGGTCGATGGCATTCTTCAGTACACCTGGAATCGAACGGTTGTACTCTGCGGTCACGAACAGCAAACCTTGAGCAGCCGAAATCTCGGACTTCAGACGTTTGACGGGCGCCGACTGGGTGGCGTCATCGTCCTGGTTGTAGAGCGGCAGATCGCCGATCTCGAGTTGCTTGAACGTGAATTCAACCGGTCCGAGTTTTGCCATGGCGCTGGCCAACTTTCGGTTCAAGGAATCACGACGCAGACTGCCGACGATTACAGCAATTTGATGTTGGCTCATGAGTTGCTCCTGGGGAAGTAGTGACCGATCAGTAGTAACCTGACGATACGGCATTCACGATCCGCGGTCGGTGCGACAGCGCACAGATGACGCGGCGCTACGCTATCGAGTAGTCAACTCAGCGATTCGTCTGCGGCGCTTCATGCGGGGCGTGACGCGGAGTTCAATTTCAACCTTTTGATCGAGCTTCTCAAGGATCGTCATCAGACGATCAATCGTAAATCGCTCAAGCTTTACGCGGCGGATACGAGAAAATTCGGTTGCAGCAACCCCTGTGGCTGCCTCTGCAGCAACCAAGGAAAGCTTTTGCTTGTCCAGAACGCCGATGATTTCGGATGCCAGTAGCGCGCGCAGATGTTCGCGTTCAGCGTTTGGTCTCCCAAAGTCAGCAAATACGTTGCCGGTGCCGTGCACCAGCTCGAATTCGTCTTTACTTTTGCTCATGTCAGCGCATCCTCGAGGCGTTTGATCCGATCCCTGATCAGATCGATCTCAGATGGTGAGAACGCTAGCCATTTCGACTTGAACCGCGTCAGGGAACTTCTCAAAATCTTTCTTTGCGGCCTTAACCCAACTGACGCCACGCTTGGTTGGTCTCATAAGAAATCCTCATCCCGAAAATATTGAGCATCGTTATCCCTTTAAGACTTCCATTAAGGCTTTCCAAGACTAATGTCGCGATTCGTGCGATTAGAGAGCAGTCCGCGGATGTCAACATCAAGCAGATCACCGATGCGTTCGATTCCGAGATCAGCGGACGGGTAGGCAGCAACGACGGTTGCATCGAGTGCATAGTGGCCCTGGCGCGGGAAAACGGTCGTCAATCGATCGCGCATGACCTGTTTCATGGCCGCGAGAATGCGCAGTTTGTCGTCGACCATCACGTAGTGGCGCGCCGGATAGTGGCGCTGCACCGATTCGAGCATCTGCTCCTTGTGAATGTAGATAAGTACTCGGCCCGAAACAGCATCCCACAGACCCGAACGCTGAACCTTGCGCGGCTGAAAAACTGCGTCGCCGTCTGAAAGAATTACCGTGTGACCGAAGGCGCTCAGGTGCTCGATGACGTCGAGTGCACGCGGGTAGAGGCGATCTGCGAACGGGTAGTCGATGAGGTAGGTCGATATCTGCAGTACGCGCGGATCGTCGCTTTCACCAAGCTCGGAATCGAGCCGGTAGCGCTGCAGCGCGCCGAGGTAGTCGGCGTAACCGAGCTCGCCGCGCAAGCGCTCGAAAATCGCCCAGTAGCGTTCCGCGATGGCCGCGCCGAATTCATGCTCGAGATGGTCGCGCAGGTCAGTGATGACCTGGTCGTTGTCGAGCAGCGTGTTGTCGACGTCGAGCAGGAACACAAGATCTTGCGGCGCGCTCACGACGCAGCCCGAGCGGTGCCGTACAGGACCAGACCTGCCAACTCGCTGTACAGGAGACGCTCCATCAACTTTGCCTGCTATTTGCCATATAGGCCAGTCTGGCCCCTTCAAGTTGCGCGCACTGTTCGTTGGCGCACATAAGCAGAGAATCCTTGCAATTCTTCGGAGAATCAGATCTTTATGGTCCAAGCGCCTGTCAGATACGCAATTTCGCAATGTGCTCCACCGCACAGACAGGCCCTGTGATGCACGCCTATCGTGAGCAAATGAACCCCAACACCCGCAAGCTGCACGACCTGGGGCAGAGACTCTGGCTCGACAACATCACCCGCGAGCTGCTGCAGAGCGGCCGGCTTGCGGGCTACATCGCCGAGCTGTCGGTGACCGGGTTGACCTCGAACCCGACCATTTTCGAGCATGCGATCGGCGCGGGCGCCGACTACGACGACGCGATCCGAACGCTGGTCGCCGCCGGACAATCCGGCGAGAACCTGTTTTTCGAGCTCGCGTTGCAAGACCTGACCCGCGCCGCCGACCTGTTCCGACCGATCTTCGATGCCAGCGCCGGTGCCGATGGCTGGGTCTCGCTGGAAGTCTCGCCCCTGCTCGCGAACGACACGGCCGGCACAATCCACGCTGCCGCGAGTCTGCATGCGCGTGCCGCACGCCCAAATCTGTTCATCAAGATCCCCGGCACACCGGAAGGCATTCCAGCGATCGAACAGTCCATCTTCGCCGGTGTTCCGATTAACGTCACCTTGCTGTTCTCTCGCGAACACTATCTTGCCGCTGCCGGAGCTTATCAACGCGGCATCGAGCGCCGTCTGGTCGCGGGACTCGATCCGAAGATCGAGTGCGTCGCCTCGCTGTTTGTCAGCCGCTGGGACGTCGCGGTGCAGGCAGAAACCTCACCGCCGTTTCATAGCCGTCTCGGCATAGCAATTGCGATGCGGGCTTACCAGGCTTATCGAGACCTGCTGGCGTCGCATCGCTGGGGTCTGCTGGCGGTGGCCGGGGCGCGCCC
>JANORY010001368.1:0-1045 GCA_031415535.1 Burkholderiales bacterium
CGTTTATCAGAAAATGGCGTTCAAACAGATTCCTCGCTGCGCTCGGAATGACTCTAAAATCGCACGAATCGGCTGTTTTGACAGATTCCTCGCTCCGCTCGGAATGACCGCTCGGCGTTTCTGCGAAAGTCCCATCAAATGGCGTTTTCCATCTTTTTCCGGAAAAAACGGGCCAGCGGAAACGCCGCAAGGCTGCCAAAAACCGAAAGCCAGATGAAAATCAGCACTTCCCAGGAAACGGCGGCCTTCGAAATTTTACCGGCGAGAATCACGCCGAGCCAGGCGGCGGTCATCACCGAGGCCGTCGTGCCAGCCACGATGCCCCGCCCGCGCCAACTGAACACCCGGCGCGGAAAAAGCAGCACTGTAAATCCGCCCGCCAGTTGAATGACCACCCAGCCGAACGACCATTCGAGGGCCAGGCCGGTGAGCAAAACGGTTAGCAGCCACGCCATCCAGACGAGGTCTTTCTGAAAAAATTGATGCAGAAAAAAGAGCAAAAGCAGCGTTGGCGTGAGCAGCGCGAGGCCGTCGCCCGCTCGCGCGAAGCCGCTGAAAATCAAAACCATCGTCAAAACGGAGGCGAAAACGAGCAACGACTGGCGGCGGTCGTCCCATTTTTCGGGGAACCAGATGAGCACGAGCAGGGCCAGCGCGATGGATGCCAGGCTGGCGAGCGCGAGGTAGCCGAGCAGTTGAAACGTGCGATTTGGCGGGTCGAAACGGCGGCTGAGCGAGCTCAATTTTTGAAAAACATCGGCTGAAACCGGTTGGCCGCGCTGCGCGATGAGGTCGCCTTTTTGAACGAAAATGCCTGTTTTGAGCAGGGCATCCCGTTTTTTTTGATTGAAAAGGAGGGTCAGCGAGTCGCTTTGCCGGACGTTCGGGGCGAGGCTTTCTTCCAAAATGGGGAGCAAAAATTCGGGGTTGGCGAGTGTTGAAAATGGCAGCGTGTCGGTCAGAAATTCATGCGCCGATTCGAGGTTGAACAGTTGGCCGAGCGGCTGGCGGCTTTCGGTCGTGTTTTTCAGGAGCAAAACGGGCT